>DATDEV010000678.1:0-2949 GCA_036522995.1 Polyangiaceae bacterium | reverse complement strand
TACGGTGAAACGGGTATCGAGGCGCGCAACGCTGAGGGTGACTTCAACAATGCTGGCAACATGGGGCCGGTCTGGCTCGGCATGATGAAGGGCGGTGGCCACGGCTCGGGTCCTTGGGACGGCGCCGGGGCCAACGTTGCTTGGATGCGCTGGCACCTCGGGGGGGAAACCTCCCACAAGGCCGAGTTCCTCAGCGACGGTGGCGACTACACCACGGGGGTCTGGCAGACTCAGTCCAAGAATTGGGACGGCTGGAAGAACTGGAACGAATGACAGGCGCCCGCTGTCAAAGCCGCCGCAGGAGCAACGCCGGCATGTCTTCGATACTGGCCTCGGCGGCAGCGATGCCGGCTTCCCAGACCGCGCGGGGCATGCCGTAGACGACGCTCGAAGCTTCGGTTTGGGTGAGCAGCGTGCCGCCCTTGGCGTGCACCACGCGCGCGCCCTCGAGGCCATCGACGCCCATGCCGGTAAGCACGACCCCGAGCACGCGGCCTCGGCTGGCCTCGGCTGCACTTCGCAAGGTGACGTCGAGTGAGGGGCGATGGAGATGCCCCTCGGGCGCCGCACCGACGCGCGCTCGAAAGCCCTCTGGCGTTCGCTCGAACGCGAGGTGCATGCCGGCGCGGGCAACCAGCGCCAGGCCAGGCCTGAGCAATAGGCCGTCGCTGGCTTCGGCCACGGCTATCCGGCAGTCGCGATCGAGGTGCTCGGCGAGGCTCTGACTGAAACCAGGCGGAATGTGCACGACCACCGCGATGGGCAGCGGAAAGTTGGCGGGCAACGCAGCCAATAGCGTGCTGATGGCCTGCGGCCCACCTGTCGAAGCCCCGACGACGACCAGCTCGTGCCGCGGCGGCGTTGCGGAGGCAGGCAGCTCGAGCAAGGGCGCTGGTCGCTTGTCGCTTGCCGACCGAAGTGACGAGATGCGAGCCATTGCCGCTGCTTCGACCTTGCGCGTCAGCTCATCGGCCAGCTCGTACAGGCGATCGTTGGCGAGCGAGGTCGGCTTCTGAACGATATCGATCGCCCCCTCGCGCAGCGCGCTGATGGCCAGGTCCCCCTGGGTATCGGACATGCTGACCACGACCACACGCGGAGCCTGCATATTGGTGAGCTTCTTCAACCCCTGCAGCACACCCAGGCCATCGAGGTTTGGCATGAGCAGATCGAGTGTGATCACGTCCGGCTTGAGCTCCACGATGCGCTCGAGCGCGTCCAAGCCGTCGTGGGCGGTGCCGATCACCTCGAGGCTCGGGCTGCGTGACAGGACTTGTCGCAGCACTTTGCGCGCAAAGGCAGAATCGTCGACCACGAGCACGCGAACCTTTTTCAAGCTCGGTCCTTGCGATAGAAGAACGCACCGCCGTGCTCCTCGCAGCGCAGCTCCGCGCCGAAGCGCAGCAGTGACTCGGACGCGCCGATCAGCAAATATCCTTCCGGATTGAGCGTTTCTGCGAGCGAGTCGACCACGGCCTTGATCATCGCATCACGGAAGTAGATGAGCACGTTTCTGCACACGACGACGTCGAATTTCCCCGCCTGCCGCACGGCGGCGCGATCGCTCAAGTTGAGCTGGCGAAACTGGACGGCGCGAAGCAGCTCTGGCTTTACGGTCGCGGTCGCGCCGTCGAGCTCGAACCAGGCTCCGGCGGCGGGCGGTAGCGCGCGCAGCGAGCGTCCCGAATAGCGACCCTTCCTGGCGAAAGCCAGCACGCGCTGACTGATGTCGCTGGCCACCAATTCGACTCGTGGCAAAAGGCCGCGGTCGTTGAGCATCCCCGCCAAGGTGATCGGCTCTTCGCCGGTCGAGCAAGCCGCCGACCAGATACGCAGGTTGCTGCGCTCGGCGAGCAGGCGCGGCAGCAGGATGTCGACCAACGCTGTCAGCTGATCGAGCTCGCGGCCGATGTAGGTCTCGTTGACCACCAGCGCTTCGGCCAGCTGCTCGAATTCTTCGGCAGCTCCAGCGTCGTAGCGAAGGTAGTAGTAGTAGTCGAGCAGCGAGTCGAAGCCGTGCTCGATGGCTCTGGGTGAGGCCTTTTCGGCCAAGATGTCGCTGTCCTGGGGCGAAAAGAACAGACCCAGCCGCTCCTCGATCAAGCCGCTCAAGATCGTGAACACCGGGGTCGACAGGGGCAGGGCGCGTGCGGTCATGGCACGCGCGCTGCCGCGACTCGGCGCACTTCGGGATCGGGATCTTGGCTTGCGGCGCGCGCCAAGGCCTCGCTCGTCTTCACGGAGTCGAACGCAAAGCGTAAGGCTCGCACCGCGGCGCGGCGCGCCGGCTCGTTCGAAAGCTTGAGGGCTGCTAGCAGAAGCCGCTCGGCCGCGTCGCTCGGCAAGCTGGTGATCACCGTGACCAGCTCCTCGGCAACTTCGGCCGAGGCCTCAGCGAGCGATGCGGACAGCTGTGCGGAGCGCGCGCCGACGTGCCGCGACAGCGCGCTGACGACGCGCGTTCGATGCGAGGCGTTTCCGAGCAGCGTTATCAGCGCCACCGTCGCCTGTGGAGCCGAGCTCTCGCCCAGTAGCTCGATCGCGGCATTCTGCACCGACGTTTCGGGATCGGCGTGGGCGACGTCGCAGACGCGCGCTAGCGCCGCCGCCTCGCTGAAGCTGGCGAGACCGGAGATGGCAACCAGGCGGGTCGCAGTGTCGGCCGCGTACGACGCATCGAGCAATAGCGGCAGCAGCGCGGGCGCTTTGGTCAAGCCGATGCCGGCCAGCGCTGCCCGTCGCACTTCCAGATCATCATGCAGGGCGGCTCGCGCCAGTGCATCGAGGGCTGCGGGGGTTGCTAGCTTGGCGAGCGCGTCGACGGCGGCGACGCGAACTTGGCCGGCTGGATCTTCGGTCAGACTGATCAGCGGGGCGGTCGCGCTAGCGTCGCCGGCGTTGCCGAGCGCCTGACACACGTAGTAGCGAACCCAGGGGTCGGCGTCGGCG
>DATDEV010000677.1:0-2905 GCA_036522995.1 Polyangiaceae bacterium | reverse complement strand
GTTGTCCACGTGCGCTGCCAGAACGATATTGCCGCTCTGCAGCTTGCCCTCGTACTTCTTGGCCTCGATTTCGGGAATGCCCAGGCCAACGAGCGCTCCAGTGATGCCGCCCACCGTAGCGCCCGCCGCGGCGCCGCTCAGCGCAGCCATCAGCGGCCCCGCCGCGATGAATGGACCGAAGCCAGGGATGGCCAGCGCACCGATGCCGGCCAGCAGACCCAGCGTACCGCCCAGCACGCCGCCGCCCGCCACGCCGACCACGGCGCCTTCCGGTGCCTTGGTGTTGTGCTCGTGAGCGAAGTCCTTGGTGCCGCGCTTGTCGGGAAGGATGGCGGAGATGTCGCTGCTCGCGAAGCCGTTCGCGGTCAGGCGCTGCACCAGATTTTCGGCTTCGATTTCGGTATCCACGATTCCAATCACAACCTTGTTTTTGCTCATGACATCTCTCCTCTTACTTCTTCACTTCGAGTTGATTTTCGACCTGCGCGCTGCCTGCGACCTTGCGAGCCGCGGCCTCGATCGCGCTGCGCTCTTGCTCCGTGTTCACCGGACCACGCAGCGTGACCTTGCCGTTCGCACTGATGATCTTGACGTTCTTGGCGGTGAACGAGAGCGTGTCGTCGGCCATCACGGCCTGGCGAATCTGCTGAGTCAGCTTGCGGTCAGCCTCGCTGCCACCCTGGTCGAGCGGAGTGAGAGCCGCGCTACTGCTGTCGCGCTCGTTGACCTTGGTATTGTCGGGTTGCACTCCCGCTGGGGTGCCCGCTGGCGGAGGCGGCGCACCGGCGGCGGGCGGTGTATTGCCGGCACGGGGCGGATCGGCGGCGCGGGGCGGATCGGCAGCACCGGGCACGTCCCCAGTGCGGACCGGCTCGTTTGCCCCCGGCGTCGCGGCCGGGGTGCCCGTGGGCTGCGAGCCCTCCAGCGAAGCCGGCTGCATGGCGGGGTCTGCAACTGCAGGCTCGCTTGCGTAGGACTGATTGTCGGCGGTACGGGGTGGATCGTGGGAGCACGCGGCCAGTCCTGAAAGACAAAGCAGCGCGCCAAGTCGAAGGCTCATGACTTCTCCTGGGGTTCGATTGATTCGAGTTGGGGGATTCGCCTGATGCGAATGCCCCCCGCTCAGCAAGACACGTGCCGCTCGACTCGGTGCGGCGGCGTGCGACTTGCACTGCGTGAAGACCTATGTCGAACCATCCGCGGTGTTTGCGCTTGCGGTCTCTGGCACTCCTGGGAGCCCTCGTCGGCTGCAGTGCTGCAGACGAAACTGCCTCAGTGGAGCGAACTACGTCGCTGAGCGAGCCGTTCTCGACCTCTCCAGGTGAGCCGAATCACGAGCAGATCACCGGCACGGCACTGGCATTTCTCCGGCCCGAGATCCTGACCGCGCTGCAGGCAGCTAACGTTGCCACCGACGTGGAGTTCTTCCAGGTCAATGCCAACCACTTCGACGACTGCAACTTCAGCGGTGGGGCGCAGGTGGTTGCGGACAGTCAAGCGGAAGCCGTCCAGGCCCTCAATCCAGCCAGCAGCGGTCCGGAGGCTGACGTGCTGGCGGTGCGAGCGTTCGCGCGGTCGCTGCACGCTCTGCAGGACTTTTACGCGCACACCAACTGGATCGAGCTCGGCGGCGAGGCTCTGATCGACGCTTCACTGACGGCCTTTCCAGCGCTCACTCCCTATGCGACGGTGCCGTCGACCGGCTTCATCCTCGTTCAAGGCAGCAAGCCCAAGCGGGCGGCCGTCACGCGCGACGAGGCCGCGCCGTATCCCGAGAGCGCGATCGTCACCGTCAAGTTGAGCAAGGCCGCTCACGCTCCGGGGCTCATCTCGGGCACGGTGGACTACGAGCCTGGTGATTTCTGCCCGGCCGCGGTGGCGATGACCCACGACGAGCTCAACAAGGACAAGAGCAGTAACCCGGGCCGCGTCGCGCAGTATGAAGCCGCCAAGAGCCTGGCCATCCTGCAAACTCGTCACGAGTGGTGCCGGCTCGTCGCTCTCACCGAGGCCAGCTGGGGTGAGGCCGGAACGGCCCGCCTGGCGACGTGGGTCGCTGGCGGTCAGACTCCGCCCGACTGCCAGGCCGAGTGAGGCTCAGCTGGCTTGTTGGCGTTGCAAGCGTCGCAGCCGTGCCGTGAAAATCGTCAGCAACATGCCTGAGGCCCGCAGCAGCGGGAAGCGCTGCGGGGGCTTCAGCAGGTGCAGGGCCGGAACCAGGAAGTAAAGCGGCGGGACGAGATCGATCACGCGCAGCAGCACCGTATCGGGCGGCTCCGACCTGGTCGTGATGCCGGTCAGCTCCACCACCAGTCTTTCGGCCTTGCGCCGGGAGATCACCGCACTTCTGGTCGCTGCTTCGACGCGCTCGAAGAGCTCCACGTCCCGTTCGCCGTAGGCTTCCCCCGGTAGCACCGACGCCGAGCCCCCACAGGTGCGGCAAGTCATCGCGGGAAGCGAGCCCATTTTAGCCAGGTAGACGATTTCGCAGGCATCGCATTGAGCCGGTAAATAGGGCGCTTCGCTCATCAAAGAGCTGTGTGGGAGCCTCAGCGTCATATTTCTGAACGCCGAGCTCGTGTTGGGTCAGCGCGTCCTCGTCCCTCCGGCGCGCGGCGACGCTGTCAGAGGCGCTGAGCCGACCTGTGCCAAGTGCCGCGCGGTGTCACCAGGAACCGGCCAAAACAGGCCGGCGTGGAGGCGGCGCGCGTCTTGCTTTAGCGGGTGTGATGCTCCCTTCGACCCGATTTGGCTTGGCCCCCGAGCTCGCCGCCTCGCTGCAGGCCGCCTGCGGCGGCAAGTCGTTCGACGCCGACCCCGACCAGGGAGGCAGCGATCCGGGCGGCACCGGCCAGGGCGGTAGCAGCCAGGGCGGCAGCGCTCCAAAGGCGGGCAGCGCGCACGG
>DATDEV010000676.1:0-2157 GCA_036522995.1 Polyangiaceae bacterium | reverse complement strand
CGTCGCCGAAGCGCACCGGCGCGGCATCGTGCACCGTGATTTGAAGCCGTCCAACCTGTTCGTCACGGAACGCAGCGACGGCTTGCCCCTGCTCAAGGTGCTCGACTTCGGCATTTCCAAGCAGCTGACCGATCCTTTTTCCGACGACCGAGCGCCGGTGCTCACCAACACCCGCACCTTGATGGGCTCGCCCAACTACATGTCGCCCGAACAGATCCGCGACGCGCGCAGCGTCGACGAGCGGACCGACGTGTGGTCCCTGGGCATCATTTTGCAAGAGCTGCTCACGGACGCGCCGGTATTTCGCGGCGAATCCTTTCCCGGCGTTTGCGCGGCCATCGTCGCCGATCAGCCCATGCCGGTGCGCACGATGCGACCGGACGTGAGCACGCACCTCGAAGCCGTGCTCGAGCGCTGCTTGCAAAAGGACCCCGCCAAGCGCTTTCAGAACATCGCCGAGCTGGTGGCCTCGCTCAGCGAGGTCGCGCAGCGCGTGTCGGTGGCAGGCAGCGAGCCTCGCCCCTTGGTGTACGGATCTCATACACGGCTGATCCTGGGCAGTCCCCGCACGGAGGTGAGCACCGCGAGCAGCGCAAGCAGCTCCAGGCACGACGAACCGACCCTATCCATCCCAGGCGCCACGCCCACCCTGGAGTCGGCCAAGCTGCTCACCAAAGCGGGCACGCTGACGGCGACTTCGTCGCCCGATTCGCGCATCGAGGTCCTGAGCCGACCGCGTCCGCACGCCCAAGCTTCGCGGCGCAGCGTTTGGCTGTTGGCCGGGCTCGGCGCGCTCAGCGCCTTCGCGCTGGTGTGGCTGATGCAGCGCCCGACACCGCAGCGCCCCGCCCCGTCTGCCAGCGCCGCGCCGGTCAGCTCTGTCCAGCAAGCGCTCCCCGCGCCCGCCGCGGAGCCGCCGCCGCCGAGCACGGCGATGGCCGCGCCAGCGAGCGCAGCTCCCAGCCCCGCCGCGCCTGCTGCTGTCGCGAGCGCGGCTCCAGCGAGCGCGCCCCCGAGGCCGAGGCCCGCGCCCAAGCGCCCAACGCCTGCCAAGAAGGCCGGACCTCAACCACCCGCCGACATCCGCCTCGAGCGCTGATAGAGCGCCGCTTCGGACATGCGCTTTCGCCTGCCCTGTCTCGCGCTGCTCGCGCTGCTGCTCGCCTTCGCGCAGCCCGCCGCTGCCGACGATTTGGCCGACGAAGCGGACCTCCGGTTCCGCCTGGGAGCGGAGGCCTTTCAGCGTGGCGACTACCGCACGGCGCTCGAGCAGTTTCTGTCATCCAACCGGCTCGTGCCCAACCGCAACGTCGCTTACAACATCGCGCGCTGCTACGAGGAGCTGAAGCAGTTTCCGGAAGCGTTTCGCTACTACAGCGTCGCGCTGCAAGCCGAAACCGACACCAGCGCGCGCGGCCGCATCGAACGTGCCTTGGTCGCGATCCGCCAGCACATCGCCGTGGTCGAGATCGAGACCAGCCCGCCGGGGGCCACCGTGTTCATTCAGCGCAAGGATCTGGGCCCGCGCGGCAACACGCCCACGGCGCTCGGCGTCAAGCCTGGTCGCTACCTGGTGCTGGCCGAGCTTTTGGGTCACCACCCTGCACAGGTCGAGGTGAGCGAGCTCGGCGCTGGCCAGAGTCGGCGCATCAAGCTCACGCTCGAGCCGATTCGCGGCACGGTAGAGATCGCGGCCAGCGCTGCTGGCGCCAGCGTGCGCGTGGATGCCGCCTCGAGTCAGCCCGTCTGTCAGGCGCCTTGCGAATTGCGGCTGAGTGAAGGCCGGCACACCGTCTACCTGGAGCGAGCGGGCTCCGCCCCGGCGCAGCTCGAGGTCAACGTGGACGCCAATCAACGTCAAACGCTGCACCCGGAGCTGGTCCTGCTCACGGGCACGCTGGTGGTGAGCAGCGACGAGCCGGGCGCGCTGATCGAAGTCGACGGCACCGCGCGCGGTTTCACGCCGCAGGTACTGCCGCTAGCGGTCGGTCCGCATCGCGTGCGGGTGTCGCTCGCTGGCTACAAGAGCGAGTCGCGCGAGGTGCTGATCGAGCGCGACACCGAGCGCCGCGTCGAGCTGGCGCTCACGCAGTCGGACGCCGTGAACGCGGCCTCGCGCAGCACCGAGAGCGTCGAGGACGCGCCGAGCTCGGTCAG
>DATDEV010000675.1:0-2883 GCA_036522995.1 Polyangiaceae bacterium | reverse complement strand
TCGCGAGGACTTTGCGGCGCGCGCCAATGTGCAAGGCGACTTGGCGTTTTCGGGCAGACCGAGCGAGCTCGAGCTGAGCCAGCTTGAGCTCGCGCTCAGCCAAGCCAGCGTGCGTAGTGGCAGTAAGCAAAGTAGCCCTTTTGGTCTGCGGCTCGACGGCGCAGGTATTCGGGTGCGACCCGAGGCACAGCTCGAGGCAAGCGGTCCGCTTCATCTCCGCGTTTCATCGACCAAAGCGCTGCTGCCGCTGCTGCTCGGTAGTCCGTGGCGCGACATCAGCAGCACGGTGCTCGACCTGAAAGCGCTGGACGCGCGCGGGCAGTTGCAGCTGCGCGGCAGTAGCATGGACCTGCGGCGCATCGACGCCAGTAGCGGGAACGTGAGACTTCGCGGTCACTTGTCGAAGCGCAGTGAGCACACGCGCGGCGCCTTTCTGCTCTCGTCCGGGCTGCTCAACGTCGGCGTCACGCTCAGCGACGGTGACACCCAAGTGTCCCCCTTCGTCAGCGACAACTGGCTGCAGGCCCCCGCCCCCATCTCACCACCCCCCAGCGGCTAACCGCTGCAAGCCGCCGCCGTGCCCAGTCGGCCTGCGATCGAAGTGGTGCCCTGAGCAGCTCAGATGCCGTAGTCGGATGGCTTGACGCTGGGCGAAGCGCCGCTGCGGGGCGGGACTCGTCCGCCGTGGGCAGGGGAAGCATCGGGGCGAGCCGAGGAGGCAGGGGGCGGAGCCGAAGCAGCAGGCGCAGCAGAGGCAGAAGGAGCAGCGGTAGGAGAAGCATTGGGGGCAGGAGCAGGGGCAGGAGCGGCAGCAGTGGCGGGAACAGGCGCGGGAGCTGCGGCAGTGGCGGGAACAGAGGCAGGAGTGGGATCCAGCGTTGCTGGCGCAGTCGCGCTGGCGCGAGCAGGCCACGAAAGTGCTGGCGGCTTCGTGATGAGCGAAGTGGCGAACGCCGCGGCGGGTGCGGCGGCGCGCTGCAGCGAATCGAGCGAGAGCTCGGGCAGGTAGGGACCCGCTGGCGCACGCATCAGCCAGCACGCGGCCGCCACCGGAATCGAGGCCACTACGACCAGCCAGCCGCGACGGCGTCGCGCGCGCGTGTGCAAGTCGCCGGCGGCCACCTCGACGTCGTCCACGGCGGGCATTGGCTCGACCGCGACGGGCCGTGTCGTGGCCATCGGCGCCATCGAGGGCGTCGGCAGCGCCGGCGGCGCAGGAATGTCGATGACCGTCGCGGGCGGCGTCACGGCGCGTAGGGCTGGGAGGTGTCGACGCGGCTGGAACACGGGTGTCGGCGCCTCGTCTTGCCAATCACCTCCGTGCGACTCGGCCAGGTGACGGCCACCGGCGACCGAGATGGCGTCTGCAAGCTCGCTCGCGCTCCAGTAGCGCTCGGCCGGCTTCGTCGAGATCGCGCGTGCTGCGACGGCACAGAGCGGACCTGCCCAACGTGCACGCGCAGGCGGCGCAAGCGGCGGCACTTTGCCGCCCACCATCGTGGCGATCACCGCGTCCAGCGAGGTGTCCGGGAAGAGCCGCCGTCCGGAGAGCGCCTCCCACAGCATCACGCCGACGCTGAACAGGTCGGCACGAACGTCGACCACGTCGCCGAGCAGCAGCTCGGGCGCCACGTATCCGTTGGACTCTGGGCGCGCGCCCGGCATGAGGTGTGCGCTGACCAGCGGCAGCAGCCGCGCGCTGCCGTGCTCGCCGATGTAGATGTGCTGCGGTGCTACCTGCCCGTGCACGAGCGGCTTACCCTCGAACGTCGCTTCGTGCAGCGCGCTGAGGCCGCTCAGCACGTCGAGCAATAGCCGAACGGCTTGTTCGAGCTCGAAGCGCCGAAATGTCCCGCCCAAGGTGAAGTCGGCCAAGCTGCGCGCGTCGTTCAGTACTGGTGCGAGCCCCGCTCCGCCCGGTAGCGGCAGCATGCGCACGAGATTCGGGTGCCGCAGGCGAGCGACCAGCTGCGCCCGGGTCAAGAGTCGCGCCTTGGGCGACGTGCTGGGGGGAGGGGGTGTGGTCCGCACCCCCTCAACCACGGCCGCTTCCGAAAAAACTTCAGTGCGACGTCGTCACTGCGGCGGGAGCAGCGCGCCGAAGGCGTCGTACCAGACCTGCGCCATGACCACGAAACCTGGATCCTTAGGGTGCAGGATATCCGCCATGTAGGCGTTCTTGTAGTCGGGGTTCTTGGTGAACGCGCCGTACATGTCGACCGCGACCACGTGCTTGCCCTGGTCCGCGCGTGCCTTGACCAGTGGCGCGATGGTAGCGTTGAAGGTCATGACACGCTGATTGATCGAATCTTCCTTGGTCGGCACGATCTGCGCGACTACCAGTAGTGCGTTGGGCGCGGCGCTGATGATCTTGTCCATCAGGGCACCGAGCCGCTGACCCGCATTGGACAGGTCGAGCGAGATATCGACATCGTTGGTGCCGATCATCAGCGTGACGATGTCCGCTGGGGTGCTGGCGAGCCAGCCTTGGATTTGGTCGTCGAGTCCATCACGGCCACCGCCGTCCGCGATCGTCCAGCCGCTGTGGCCTTCTTGGCGGCGCGGAAACGGCACGCCGTCGACCATCAGCGGGCCGTTCTCGTGCGAGCCCACGAAGGTCAGCTTTTGCTGGTGCATCAGCGCGAGGCGAAATAGCTCTTTGCGGTAGCCTCCCCCGTCCGATGAGGCGGCGCCGTCGGTGATGGAATCTCCGAGCGGCATGATACGGCAGGGGTTGCCGTTGGTGGGGCAGGGGTTGTAGGCAGGAGCGCCGCCGCCGCCGCCTGCGCTGCCGCCACTGCCTGCCGCGCCGCCGCCGCCACCCGCGCTGCCGCCACTGCCTGCCGCGCCGCCGCCGCCTGCGCTGCCGCCACTGCCTGCCGC
>DATDEV010000674.1:0-8397 GCA_036522995.1 Polyangiaceae bacterium | reverse complement strand
CCAACGGAGCCGGCAAATCTCGACGCGGGCGCCGAATCGGCGCGGCCCCCCCATCCCTCATCCTTCCGCCCTTCCTGTAAATTCTCGAGTCGTTGAGCGACTTTAGGAGCCTTCAGGCAAGGTTCGGGAGCGTGACGAGGTCGACGTGCAGGACTTCGCCGGAGAAGGCCATGATTTCGCTGAGGCAGGCGTCGCTGGGGCGGCTGGAAACGCGGATCTTGGCGCAGGCGGCGCGCGCGCCTTCGAAGACGGTGTTGTCGAGCTCCTGCACGTTGATGCCGTGTCGCTTCAGCACCCCGAGCACGTTGGCTAGCGCCCCCACCTGATCCACGTGGCGCACCACCAGCTGGTAGCGCGAATAGGAGCTTTCAGCGATGTTCACCACGTTCGGCACCTCGCCCTTCGTCAAAAAGCTGCGCAGGATGCGCACGGTCTCGTTGGCGATGGCAATTTGAGCCTGATCGGTGGACGCCCCGAGGTGCGGAACGGCGTAAACCAGCGCCGACTTGAGGATCGGGTGCTGGTAGGTCGAATGGCGCGTTTCGGGCTCTCCGGGCAGCACATCCAGCCCCACGCGCAGCGATTTCTGCGCCGCTACCTCCAGCAGCGCGTCGTAGTCCACCAGCTCGTTACGCGCCGTGTTCACGAAGAAGGCGCCCGGCTTGAGCAGTGACAGCAGCTTGCGGTCGACGATGCCCCGCGTCCGCTCGCTCAGCTCCAAATGCACGCTGAAAATGTCCGATACCTTGGCCAGCTCGCTGGGCGAGGTAACCCGCGTCACTCCGAGCTCCGCAGCCTTGGCGGCCGTGAATGAGCGGCTCCAGGCGTAAACAGGCATGTCGTAGGCCTGGGCGATGCGCGCCACGGCCCGACCCACGTGGCCCATGCCCAAGATGCCGACGGAGCGCCCCCGCAGCCCCACGGCTCGCGCGTACTCGTCTTTCTCCCAGCGGCCCTCCCTCAGGCTAGCGACCGCGTCCGGCACGCGCCGATCCAGGCAGCCGATCAGGGCGAACGTGAGCTCGGCCACCGCGGCGGCGTTCTTTCCGGGGCAATTCGCCACGTAGATACCGCGCTCGCTGGCCGTCGCCACGTCGATGTTCTGCACCCCCGCCCCGGCTCGAATCACCAGATTGAGCGCGCTGCCGGCGTCGAACGCTGCCTTCGTCACCTCGATACCGCGCACCACGAGCACGTTGATGTCGGCCAGGCGCTCGGGCAGCAAAGCGGCGGTCAGCTCGGGCTCGTAGCTGACGTCGACGCCCAGGGTGCGCATCTCGTCGAGGCTGCTTTCGGACAGGCGGTCGGCCACCAGTACTCGCATGGGGCCCAGACTTATCACGCCGCGGGGTGCGCCGGCGGGCAAGTCGCCGTCCGCTGCGTCGGCGGCTATCTCAGCCCGGTTCGGTCCCCGGGATGGGCGAAAACCGGCCGTCGACCTCGAGCCCGACCTGGCCCTCGTGCTCCACCAACCAGGGCTCCAGCGCGAGCTGCGCGGCGGGGGTAAAGCGAGCCAGCTGGCCGTCGGGCAAGCGCAGCCAGAGCTGGCCCTCGGCGTCGACCGACAGAGCCGCCGGCTGGAGCGGAAGCTCGCTGCCATCGAGCAGGGTGAGCTCGGGCCGCCCCGCGACGGGCAGCACGCCCTGCACGAAGCGCGTGGCGCCCTCGACGCTCAGGTACGTCCAATCGTAGCCGTTGTTGAGAATGGGGCGGCCGTCGTCGGGGTGACGGCCGAGCCAGCTGGCGAACGCGCGCCGCATGCCCGGGTGCTCGACGGGCGCGCCCTCGTGCAGAAAGCGCCCGTCGCGGGTGAGCACGATGCTGCTCTCGCGCGAGCGTCCCTCGGGCGGAGGGAAACGGAAGAACTCGGGATGATCGCCTGGCTTCATCGCGGCGTGCCTCGGGCCACGCCGAGCTTAGCGCGCCGAGCACCACCGAGCGCGTAGCGCTTCGTCACGTCCACCAGGTAGCGCTGCTCGATCGCGCTGCGACCGAGCAGCATGCGGTACAGCATGTCGCGGCGGTCGACCAAGCCGACCTCGATCCATTGCTCGCGGCCACCCAGGCGAATGCGGGCCTTCACGAACAGCCGGGTCTCGACCACGCCGGTGCTGGAGCGCACCGGCGTGCGCCGTGACAATTTGGCTTCCACGGCCACCCGGGCGGCCGGATCGTTCCGGCGCAAGCGGACGTCGAAGCGCACCCGCGAGCCGGGCAGCTCGCGCACGTTTTCCACGTGCAGGGCGCTGGTTCGGGCGCCGGTATCGACCCGGGCGCGCAAATCCAGCACTCCCCAGTCCGGAAAATCGACGAACTCCACCGCACCGATGATGCGTGTTGGGGGGCGCTCGGGCATCGACCAGCTCGGACGATAGTCCGTTTGCGGTTGAGGTATAAGGGGCCGTGCTCGACGAGCTTCCCAGCCTGGAGCTTGCCGCGACGGCGGTCGCGGTGGTGCTCGTCCTGCGAACATTCGTCCTGTTCGGCCGCGGTAGCGGTCTGCTGCGCGGTCGCGAGCGCGTCGAGAGCGCGCGCGCCCGTGACCTGATTGGTCTGGCCATTCTGGCGGGCGCCGCGCTGTATGCCTGGAGCGTGCAGCGGGCCTCGGCCTGGTTCGTGACCGCCACGGCGATCGCGGTGGCGGCGCAGGTCCTGGGTTTTACCCTGCGCGCTGCAGCTCGCAAGCAGGCCGACGTCGCCCCGACCGGAGCTGCTCTGGCGTCGGACGCCGAGCTCGAGCTGGGCGAGGAGGAGCTCGACGTTTGCCCCGGTTGCGGGCAGGCAGCGCTGATCGAGCTGCTGGACACCGAGCTCTACCTCGGCGGCCTCGCCAAGCTCACCCGTGTTGGAGCGGCCGTGTGCCCGAGCTGCGGGACCTTGACAGGCCAGGTCGAGGACCCTGCTCGCATCCCGATCGGCGCCGACCACGGTACCGCGCTGCGCCAAGGCCCCGCTACCGCCGAGCAGGAAGCGCTCGAGGAGCCGGCCGAGCACGACGGCTGAGCTGGGGCTTGCCAGCGAGCTCGAAAAGCGAGAAATGGGGTAGCAATGGACGCTTCCGGAAGCAGCAACGCCAATCGCGAGTACTACGACGCTTTTTCCGCCGAGTACGAGCGCGAGCGTGGAGAGAACGATCCCGGGGGCTACCACGAGCTGCTCGACGAGCTGGAGGCGAGCTACGTCAGGCGCTTCGGTCAGGGCCGCGACGTGCTCGAGGTAGGCTGCGGGACAGGCCTGGTGCTGCGGCGTTTGCGTGAGTTCGCGCGCGCGGCCAAGGGCGTGGACCTATCGCCCGGTATGCTGGAAAAGGCCACGGCTCGTGGTCTGGACGTGCAGCTCGGTTCCGCCACGGAGCTGCCCTTCGCGGCCAACCAGTTCGACGTGACGTGCTCGTTCAAGGTGCTGGCCCACGTGCCCGAGATCGAGAAGGCGCTGTCCGAGATGGCGCGCGTCACGCGTCCGGGCGGCATCGTGCTGGCAGAGTTTTACAATCCCTACAGCCTGCGCGGGCTGGCCAAGCGCTTGGGACCGGCGGGCAAGATCGCCGACGGCGCCAACGAGCACAACGTGTACACGCGCTTCGACTCGCCCCGGCGCGTGAAGCAACTGACGCCGCCGGGCTGCGTGCAGATCGGGGCGCGAGGCGTGCGCATCACGATTCCGAGCGCCAGGTTGATGAAGACCCTGCTCGGGCGCCGCTTTTTTCGCGCCGCCGAGCACGCGCTGTGCGACTCGCCGCTCAAGCTGCTGGCCGGCTTTTACGTGGCCGCCTTCGAAAAGCGAGGTAGCGCTTGAAGCGCACCCCGCCGACCTCGCGCTCGACCGCCTGGTGGCTGCAAGCACTGCGCCGCCGCGAAAGCCGCATGTACGAGGAGGCGCCGGCCGAAAGCGTTGCCCCGAGCTTCGCCAGCGATGCGGAACGCCGCGCCGCGCTGAAGTTCTTCAACGCCGCGTTTCGCGCCGAGGAGTCGGGCATCCGCCAGGCACACGAGCTGGCCGACGAGGTCGCGAGCTGGGACGCAGAGCTGGGCGAGGTGCTGCGGCTGTACGGCAACGAAGAGGGCTGGCACCGCCAGCTGCTGAGCGACTTTTTGGCCACGCTGGGCGGTAAGGTCGAGCCCATGGGCAAGGTCACGCGCACCTTCTACAAGGTGTACGCGCGCGCCAAGCGCATGGACACCATCGTGCTCACCAATCTGATGTTCGAGACCATCGGCTCGACCACCTATCGCATGGCGCTCGCCAACGTGTCGCAGCCCGCGGCGCGGCGCATGCTCACCATCCTGACGCGCGACGAAGCCTTTCACGTGCCGCTGAACGTGCACTTCTTGCGGCGCGTGCTGGCGCGCGAGACCGGCAGCGAACGACGGCTGCGCCGGCTGTATCGCCTGCTGTTCTGCTCGCTGGTGCTGCTACCGCTTGCGAGCCGGCCCAAGGCGCAGGCCTTCGACGGTATCGCCACGCGCGACTTGATGCGCGCCTACGCGCTCGAGCTCGGCCGGTTGTTCGCGCGCGAGCACGACCTCGACCTCGCGCCGCCCCGGCTGCTGCTGCGTCTGCTCGGCATTCGCCCCGAGGAGCTGACGCGCGGCGCCGAGCTCTCCCCCACCAGCGTCGAATCCGCCGAGCGCGCCATCGATCGCGAGAACGTCGTCGTGACCGCGCTCTAGAACTAGAACGTTCCGAACAGCGTGACGCCGCCGCCGTTGGGGTCGGCGTAGGGCACGTAGGAGACGTCCACGGACTTTTGGGACGCGGCGGGAGCAGGGACGGGCGTCAGCGACTTCGGCAGCGGGCGCGTGCGGACGTCACGAAACTCGGGCACGTACTCGAACTGTGCTTGAACCACGCCGCCCACGGCCAGGCCCGCGAAGGTCCAGAACGACACGTCGCGCACCGTGCCCCAGGTCGTGATGTCGCGGTTGACGATGTCTTCGTTGACCGCATTGCCCGTGCGGCGCAGCTCGTCAGCGGCAGCGGCGTAGCGGCTCTGCGCGATGACGGCGCTGATGCACAGCAGCCCCGCCGCGGCTTCGGACACCATCAACGTGTAGCCCAGGGCCTCTTGGCGATTTTGCAGCTGCCCGACGCCAAAGGGCATGAACGACAGCACACGTCGGTTCTTGACCACGACCAGCTCCTGACGCGCCAGCTTCTCGAGCTCGAGCATGCGCTGCCGCTCGCGCTCCCGACCCTCCTCACGCTTGCGCGCTTCGGCCTGCGCCTGGGTGATGAGCGCCTGCTCGGCCGCCCGGATCTCGCTGATCAGCGAGTCACGCACCTTGAGAAAGCGCTGCACCACGGGCTGGGGAAAGACCAGGCTATCCGGCGCCTTCATCTGCGGGTTCTCGTGAATGGCGGCTCGCAGCGGCGCGTCGGCCGCCTCGGGCTTGCCCTGGCCCAGCAGGCAGGCTGCCCAGTAGACGCGTGCGTTTTCGACGATGGCCGGCTGCCGCAACGGGTAATGGGCCAGCGGATCGAGCAGGCTCTCGACCGCGCTGCTGCACTCCGCGTACTTGCCGGCTTCGTACAGACCTGCCACGCGCGCCAGCTCGGCATCGTCGCTCAAGCGATCCTCGGGCCGCTTCGCGGAGGCGCCCACGGTGGTCGGGGCCGCCGCGGTCGGTGGCCGCGGCTTGGACTGAGCCCCCGCTCGAGAAGGCAGCAGCGCCGCAAAGCTCAAGAGCAGGAACGCTGACAGTGACCTCTGCATTCGGACGCCGGGAGCTGCCCCGGTACCTCGTCAGGGACGGGGGAAAGGTGAGGTTCGTCCGGGGTTCAGCTCCACGTCAAATTCTTTCATCGCTTCCCCCGACCCCGGGGCAGGAATCACGGTGCAGTGGGCTATCTTCATGGCCTGCTCCATCTTGATCTCGAGCTGCCCCGGACCCGCAAATGTGCCCACTTCCCCGCAGCTGGCGCTACTGAGCGGCGCGCCGCGAAAGTAGAGGATGGCCGGCTTCCAGCCGATGGTCCCCTGCACCGTTTGCTTTCCCCCGCCTTCCTGGGGGCGGATGGTGATGGTCTGGGGCGGCGGAGCCACGCAGCACTCGGCGTTGGGGGGGCGGAACTCGAAGATGTGATCGCCCGCCGGCAGATCGTGGGCAACCCCGAACCAGTCATTCAAGGGGGTGCCGTTGACGAGCACGGTCGCGCTCTGCGGCCCCTTGACCAGTACTTGAACCCTGACTGTCGCCGCCTCGGCCGATGCCTTGGGCTGCGGCGCGCTGACCTTGCGCGGGACAGACGGGGCGGCGGCACTCGGCCCGGCGGTCGCGGGAGGAGGCTCGGCCACGATTGCAGGCGCTTCGTTGCGAGCCTGCCCGGCGGAAGGCTGCAGGGGCGCCGGCGGCCTCAGGTCCACGCCGCGCAAGCGGCTGCCTAGCTTGTAGAGCCCGACCACGCCCAGCACGATGAGCGCGCTGCCGACGATGGCCGCGCCCAGCTTGAGCAGCACGCGGCGCATGCGCTCGCGCTGCGCCAGCGACGAAACCTGTGCGATCAGCTCGGCGTTGTCGGGTCTGAATGCTAGCGCACGGTTGAAGCTCGCGCTGGCGACCATGACGTCTCCCTGCTCGCGGGCCATGCGGCCGCGTACGACCAACTGCTCGACCACGCGAGCTTCGTAGCTCACGGCGTAGGGCTTGGGGTCTTGCAGGAAGCGGGCGATCTCGCCGGGCGGGTCATCGAAGCCGAGCCCGTGCAGGCACTGTCGCAAGGCCTCGGCCACCTCCAGCGCCGAGGCGTAGCGGTCGGGGGGGTCCTTGGCGAGCGCGCGGTCGACGACGGCGCCGAGCTCCTCGCCGACGGTCGGCCGAGCCCGCTCAGCCGGCGTGAAGGCGCCTTCGAGCACGCGGCGCAAGACCTGCGCCGGGTTCTTGCCGTCGAAGGGCAGCTTGCCCACCATGCACTCGTAAAGCAGCACGCCGAGCCCGAACACGTCGGAGCGCGCGCTGACTTCCCCGCCCTCGATTTGCTCGGGCGCCATGTGCGCCGGTGAGCCAAGCACCTGACCGGTGGAGGTGACGCCCTGAGCGTCGAGCAGCTTCGCGATGCCAAAATCGGTAATTTTGACGAGCTTCTCGGTTTCGCCGTTGGTGCGCCCTTCGGATACCGTGCGCAGCAGCACGTTCTCCGGCTTCACGTCGCGGTGAATGACACCCAGGCCGTGGGCATGGTCGAGCGCGAGCGCGATCTCGATGCCGATGGCCGCGGCGAGCTCGGGCGGCAGGTGACCTTCGTCGGTGATCAGCTGGCGCAGCGTCTTGCCGCGGATCAGCTCCACTACCAAATAACGCTCGTCGGATTCGTCGTCCGAGACGTCGTAGACCTCCACCACGCCCGGGTGCTTGACCTTGGCGACGGCGCGGGCCTCGCTCGCGAAGCGCTGACCTACCTCTTTGTTCTCGCGCAGGTGGCGATGGATGATCTTGACCGCGACCTCCCGCCCCAGGCGCTTGTCGCGCGCACGGTAGACGGTGGCCATGCCGCCATGACCGATCTCTTCCAGGAGCTCGTACTTGTCGAGCTTGGGGAACGAGTGCTCGTGCGCGGCGCTCAGTCAGACCTCCGCCGCGCAGCACTCATGGCAGCTGCTCCACCCGGACCGCATTGGTCGCCCCACGCACCCCCACGCGCGCGCCATAGACCATGACGTAACGCTCGCCAGACTTGACCAGACCATTGTCCATCAAGAGCTGGCTGGTGTCCCGCACCTGATCTTCGAGATTCGACGTCTTGCCCACGAGCGCCCTAGGAGTTACGCCCCAATATAGCGCGAGCCGGCGCAATGTGCGCTCGTCGGATGAAAACGCCAGGATTGGCGCGGTTGCGCGGGCCTTGGAGACTAGGCGGGTGGTGAGACCGGTCTCGGTCAGGGTCACGATCAGCTTCGCCCCGACCTCGCGCGCAATGGCGCAAGCGGCGTGCGCGATCGAGTCTGCCGTCGTGTGATCCGGCTCGGACGGGTTGGGAGCGAAGAAGCGGCTGCCCTCGGCCTGCCGGATGATGCGATCCATCATACGGCAAGATTGCAGTGGGAACTTACCGCTGGCGGACTCGGCGGAGAGCATCACGGCGTCGGCGCCGCCGAACACAGCGTGCGCGACGTCGCTGGCCTCGGCGCGCGTCGGACGGGGCGAGTCGACCATCGAGGCCAGCATTTCGGTGGCGACGATCACCGGCTTGCGATGGATGCGACAGGTGCCGATGATTTGCTTCTGGATCACCGGCACGGTCTCCGGCGGAAGCTCCACACCCAGATCGCCACGCGCCACCATCGCGCCATCGGAGGCGCGCACGATCGAGTCGAGGCGCTCCACCGCTCCGGGCGTCTCGATCTTGGCGATGATCGGCGTCGGCTTGCCCTTGCGCTCGCAGATCTCGCGCAGCTCCTGC
>DATDEV010000673.1:0-3220 GCA_036522995.1 Polyangiaceae bacterium | reverse complement strand
ATTTAGAGCTGGATCACCTGCAGCCCTACGCGCAAGGTGGCGCGCACGTCGCTTCCAACTTGGCCCTGCGCTGTGCGGCTCACAATGCGCTGGCCGCCGAACAAGCCTTCGGGCGAGACGTCATCGAGCACGAGCGCCACTCGGCCCATCACGACTCCTTCGCTGCGGTGGCTCGGAGCAAGCCGGTCTACTAACCAGGGGCTGCCAGCTGCGGCTCGATTGCAGAAGCTGCCGGAGCGGAGACGGGTACCGGCGTCTGGCTTGTCGCAGATGCGACATGGAGTGGCGCGAGCGCAACGGTTCCGCAGCGGACGCGAGCGCTCAACGCGAAGGCGGAACGCGCGTTGCGCGACGCGGGGTGCGGCATGCGCGACGCGGAATGCGGGATGCGCGACGCGTCAGCCGCGCAGACTGAAACCAGCGTAGACCAGCACCGCCCAGCCCGCGAGGAAGCCGAGGCCGCCGAGCGGCGTCACGGCGCCGAGCCAGCGTGGGCCGCCCAGCGCCATCACGTACAGGCTGCCGCTGAAGAGCAGTGTGCCGAAGCAAAACGCATGGCCAGCGAAGCGCGCGGCAGGCGCGCGCGCGACCACGAGCGCGATCAGGCCCAGCGCGAGCGCGTGCAGCAGGTGGTACTGGGCGGCGGTTTGCCACCACGACAGGCGCTTGGCGGCGTCGGGGACGTTGGCCAGGCGAGCTTGCAGGCCGTGCGCCCCGAAAGCGCCCAGCGCGACCGCCAAGAAGCCGCTGATACCCGAGACTGCGAGCCAGCCACCCATGCTCAGCCGGCCTCCGCCACGCGCGTGCGCCGGGACGGCTTCGGCTTGGCGGGCATCGTCTTGGTGCTGGCGCGGCTGGGCTGCTTGACGTTGCCGCCGAGCTGCTCGAGCTTCTCCTTCAAGTAGCGGCCCGTGTGGCTCTGGCGAGCCCGCGACAGCTCTTCCGGGGTGCCCTCGGCGAGGAGCTGGCCGCCGGCGGCGCCGCCCTCGGGGCCGAGGTCGATCACCCAGTCGGCGTGCGCGATCACGTCGAGGTTGTGCTCGATCACGACCACCGTGTTGCCGGCGTCGACCAGGCGCGACAGCACGAGCAGCAGCTTTTCGACGTCGGCGAAGTGCAGGCCGGTGGTCGGCTCGTCCAGGATGTAGATGGTGCGACCGGTGCCGACGCGCGACAGCTCACGCGCGAGCTTGATGCGCTGGGCCTCGCCGCCGGAAAGAGTCGGTGACGGCTGGCCGATCTTGACGTAGCCGAGACCGACGTCGGCCAGCGTTTGCAGGCCGCGCTTGATCTGCGTGTGCACCGAGAACACTTCGAGCCCCTCGCGCACGCTCATCTCGAGCGTGTCGGCGATGCTCTTGCCCTTGTAGGTGACGCGCAGCGTGGCGTCGTTGAAGCGCCGACCGCGGCACTCCTCGCACGTCACGTAAACGTCGGGCAAAAAGTGCATCTCCACCTGGCGCAGCCCGTCGCCAGCGCACGCCTCGCAGCGCCCGCCCTTGACGTTGAACGAGAAGCGGCCGGCGTCGTAGCCGAAGGCGCGCGCTTCGGGCGTGCTGGCATACAGCTCGCGGATGGCGTCGAACACCTTGGTGTAGGTGGCCGGATTGGAGCGCGGCGTGCGACCGATCGGCTTTTGATCGATGGCGATGACCTTGTCGACGTGCTCGATGCCCAGCACGTCGCGGTGCGCGCCGACGGCGCTGCGTGCCTCGTGCAACTTGCGCGACAGCGCGGGGAACAGAATGCCGTTCACCAGCGTCGATTTGCCGGCGCCGCTCACGCCCGTCACCGCCAGCAAGGTACCGAGCGGAAACTTCACGTCGAGATCGCGCAGGTTGTGCTCGCTGGCGCCCCTGACCTCGATGAACTGGCCGTTGCCGGCGCGGCGGCCGCTCGGCAGCTCGATCTTCTTGCGCCCCGACAGGTAGGCACCGGTCAGCGACTCCTTCACACGCATCACCTGCTCCGGCGTGCCCTCGGCGACGACGTAGCCGCCCAGCTCGCCCGCGCCGGGGCCGAAGTCGATCAGGTGGTCGGCCTTGGCCATCGTCTCTTCGTCGTGCTCGACGACCACCACTGAATTGCCCAGATCACGCAGCGCCTCGAGCGTCGCCAGCAAGCGCCCGTTGTCGCGCTGGTGCAGGCCTATCGACGGCTCGTCGAGGATGTAGACGACGCCGGTGAGCTCCGAGCCGATCTGCGACGCCAGTCGAATGCGCTGGCTCTCGCCGCCGGATAGCGTGGCCGCCGCGCGATCGAGCGTGAGGTAGCCGAGCCCCACGTTGACCAGGAAGCCCAGGCGCGTCCGGATCTCCTTGCGTAGCTCGACCGCGATCTCCTGATCGGCGCCCTTGAGCTCGACCGTGTCGACCCACTGCGCAGCCTCCTCGATGCGCTTCTCGGACAGCTCGGTGAGGCTCATGCCCGCCACCTTCACGGCGCGGCTCTCGGCACGCAGCCGCCCCCCGTCGCAAGCCTTGCACGGCTTGCTCGAGAAGTAGCGCAGGTACCACTGCTTCATGTCCTCGCTGCTGGTCTGGCGCATGCGACGCATCAGCTGGTTGCACAGGCCTTCCCATTCGTGGCCCTTGACAGTCGTGCCCCACAGCACGCCCTTGCGCTGCGCCTCGGTCAGCTTGTTCCAGGGCGTGGTCAGCTTGATCTTGAGCAGCCGCACCACATAGTCCACCTCGGAAGCCGTCCAGCCCTCGCCGCGCGCCACGGCCGCTGCCCAAGGCGTGACCGCGCCATCCTTGAGCGACAGCTCCGGATTGGGCACCACCAGCTCCGGATCCATCTCGGGGCGCGAACCGAGGCCATTGCAGTCTGCGCAGAAGCCGAGCGGTGAATTGAACGAGAACGAAAGCGGCGATAGCTCCTGAAACGAGAGCCCGCACTTGGGGCAGGCGCACTTCTCACTGAAGGGTGTCTCCTGCTCACCGCGCAGCGCGTAGAGCTTGCCCTCGCCTTCACGCAGCGCGGTCTCGACCGAATCGGTCAACCGTGCGCGCGCGTCGGGCTCGATTTTGATGCGGTCGACGACGATGTCGAGGTCGTGCTTCGACTTCTTGTCGAGCGTTACCTGCTCCTCACCCAGACGCACGATGCGCCCGTCCACGCGCAAGCGCGAAAAGCCCTTGCGCTGCGCGCTCTCGAGGATGTCCTTGTGCTCGCCTTTGCGCTGTCGGGCGAGCGGCGCCAGGATCACCACCGTTTC
>DATDEV010000672.1:0-5822 GCA_036522995.1 Polyangiaceae bacterium | reverse complement strand
GGCACTGGCATCGAGCTCGACTTGCCGAGCGTTGGCGACGGTCGGGCGGGGCCCGGCGCGCCGGCGCGCGGCAGAGCCGATCTGCCCACGGTATCGAAGAGCCAGCCGGCTTTGCCGGCGGCCTCGGGGGTGGGTCTGCCGGCGCGCGCGGCGGTGCCTCGCGCGGGCGAACGGCCGCTCGGGCCAGCGCCGGGCCGTGTCCACGACATCGAGCTGCCGAGCCCGCGCGGCGAGCTCCCCGACCTCGGCGGAGTCGACTTGCCGCTCGTTGGCGGTGACCTGCCTTCGGCGATGGAGTTCGAGCTGCCATCGCCGAGTGGTGGATTGCCTTCACTCGCGGCCGACCTGCCCATGGCGGGGATCGACTTGCCGACGGTGGGGGGGAACCTGCCGGCACGCGGCGGCTCGTCGGGCTACCTGCCGGAGCTGGGCGGCTCGCTACCATCGCTGGGCGGCTCGCTACCATCGCCCGGCGCTGGACTGCCGAGCGCAGCTGGCTCGTTGCCTGCGAGGGCGTCTGCCAGCCCCAGCCTTCCGCCTGCGCTGGGCGGAAGCTTTCCCAGCTCTTCGTCAGCTCAGCTTCCGGCGCAGGGCCTCGGTATGCAGGTGCCGTTGTTTGACGACGACTCGGCTTCGAAGCCCGCTCTGGCGGAGATCGATCTGCCGCCGAGCGAGAGCTTGCCGCCGCCGCAACCGTTCGGCGGTGGCGGAGGTTTCGGCGCGGGCGGAGCCTTCGGTGAGGTCGATTTGATGGGCGGGCTCGGGAAGGGCCCGGACGGCGCTCTGCCTGGGGCCAGCTCGGAAGCCGATCCGCTCGAGGCCGATCCTTTCGGTGAAGCACCCATGCCGGGTCCCCTGGCCTCGCCCGCTGCGCCGGCACCCAGCCGCTTCGGGCAGGCGCAAGCGGCGGCCTCGGCGGCAGCGCTGCAGCGACAGACCGGCGGGGGCGGGACCGACTACGGCGAGGTCAGCCTCGACAGCGGCGACAGCGGCGACAGCGGCGCCGAAATGGCGCTCGACGGGCCGTCGGCAGGGCAGGGCGCGGCGGCAGGTGCGCGTGGTGACGAGGACATGGAATTCGGTGCGGTGCCGCAGGAGCCCGCGCCGGGCTCTTCGTCGCAAGTGCACATGCAGGTGCCCATCGGCACGCTGGCCGCCGAGAAGACGAAGCGGCGCCTCGGGCTCAAGGTCTTGGTGGGCGTGTTCGTGGTCGGGCTGGGCGGCGCGGCGCTAGCGCTGGTGCCGTCCGTGGGCCCGTTCGGCGCTTTCTTCGTGATGGATCGCTTGAACGCCCCCGAGTACCACGCGCAGGTGCTGGCGTCGGCCAAGAGCGCCGACGTGGCACTGGCGCTCGACACGTACCCGGACGTCGCTCGCGCGCTGCGCAGCGTGACCGACGCGCAGTCGCGAGCTCGCCGTGCCAAGGGCCTGGCCGCGCTAGCGGCGTACGTCGGCTTCACGAGCGAGCTGCGCTTCGGCACCGACTCGGCAACCCACGCGCGGGCGAGCGTGCTGCTCGACGAGCTCGCCGAAGAGACGAACGCCGACATGCTCGATCTGGCGCGCGCGGCTCGCGCTGCCGCCGACGGGGAGATTGCCAGGGCACGACAGCTGCTCGGCACTGGCGAGGCTGGCGGCAAGAGCGCGGAGTCGACCTTCTTGCGCGCCGAGCTGGAGCTGCGCGCCAAAGACGCCAAGGCCGCGCTGGTTGCCTGGGAAGCGGCCAAGGCCTACGGGGATACGCCGCGCGTCCATTTTGGCCTGGCTCGCGCCAAATTGGCCGCGGGCGACGAGGCTGGCGCGCAGCAAGAAGCCGCAGCGGTGCTGGCCAAGAGCCCGGGCCACGTCGGCGCGCGCGTGCTGCTCGCGCGCCTGTCGGCCGGATCGCGCGAGAACGAAGCGCGCGCGATCACCTTGCTCGAGGCCGTGATCAAGGACGCCGGGGCTGCTAGCGCGGACGAGCTGGTCAGCAGCTACACCCTGCTCGGCATCGTGCACCTCGGTCGCTCGCGCATCACCGCCGCCGAAGGCGCCTTCTCCGAGGCGCTCAAGATCAATCCCAAAGCCGCGCGTGCGCTGGTAGGCCTCGGTGACTCGCTCTACCGCGCGGGGCGCTACTCGGAGGCGCAGGCTCGCTTCGAGGCAGGGGCGCAGGCCGACCCCGACGACATCGTGGCCAGCATTGGTGTTGCCAAGAGCAAGCTCGCCCTCGAGCGCGTTCAAGAAGCCAGCGCCATCTTGAAAAAGCTGCGCGAAGTGCAACCCGCCCACCCGCTGGTCGGCTACTGGTTTGGTCGTGTGCAGGAGTCGCTGGGGGCTCGCGACGTGGCGCTGTCCGCGTACAAGGACGTGCTCAAAGCGGCGCCGAGTGACCCCGCGTCGGCCGACGTGTACATCGCGCTGGCGTTGCTGCAAAACCAGCAAGGCCAGCCCGAACAGGCTCAGAAGACGCTCGACAGCGCCAAGCAGCTCATGCCCAACGTTGCCGGCGTCTGGTCCGCGCTCGGCGACGTGGCGCTCTCGCAGGGCCGCTACAAAGAAGCGCTGGTCGACTTCCAGCGCGCCAGCGAGCTCGACCCCGAAGACCTGGGCGCGAAGTTCCGTATCGCCAGCGCCCTGCGCCGCGACGGCCAGCTCGAGCAAGCCAGCGTGGCTTTCGACCAGGTCAGCGCTATCGACAAGGACTACCCGGGGTTGGCGCTCGAGCGCGGCTTGCTCTTCGAGGCCTCGGGCAAGTCGGAAGAAGCGCTCAAGCAGTACGAGGACGCGCTCGCCAAGGCTCCGACCGATCCGGATCTGATGCTGCGCGTCGGTTGCGGCAAGGTCGCGGCTGGTCGCGCCGATCAGGCCGAGGAGCTGCTGCGCAAGGTGCTGAGCCAGCGCCCGAGCTCGGCCGAGACTCATCATTGTTTGGGTCGAGTGCTGCTCGTACAGGGCACGCGCCTGGCCGACGCGCTGCGCATGTTGGAGCGCGCCGTCGAGCTCGATGCCAACCGCGCCGAGTACTACCTGTACGTGGGCTGGGCCGCCAACGAGGCGGGCAACGTGCCCAAGGCCGAAAAAGCCCTGGCCGAAGCGCTGCGCTTGGATCAGGGGCTGGCCGACGCCTTCTGGCAGCGCGGCGTGCTGCGCCAACGCCCAGGGGCGGTGCGCGACGCCATCTCGGACCTCACCCGCGCGCTTTCGCTGCGACCGAGTCGCAGCGAAGCGCATGCCGCGCTGGCCGACGCCTTCTACGATTTCGGACGCGAAGCCGAGGCGATGAGGGAGTGGCACCTGGCAATTCAGGCGCAGCCCGACAACGCCACCTGGCGCTTTCGCTACGGCAAGCTGCTGGCCGCCAATCGCCAAAACGAAGCGGCCATCGAGCAGCTCGGCAAAGCGCTGGAGCTGGTGATCGATGCCAACCCGCCGCCTCGCTGGCGCTGGGAAGCTTACCACTCGCTGGCGCGTGCTCTCGGCCCGGCACCGGAGGCCGTCAGGAATTGGGAGCAATTCTTGCGACTCGGCCCGCGCGACTCACCCTACCGCGTCGAAGCCAAAGCCTACCTGGAAAAAGCCGGCAAGCCCTGGACCGGCGACTGAACGGTCGCCGCACGGACGGGAATCAACAGGGAGGCGGGGAGCGAGCGGATTTTGGGGTTCGCTCTGAAACGCGCCGCCCGAAGGCGTCTCGGCGCCGCGCGGCGCATGCAGCGTGCACAACAAAAACCTCCCCGTCTCCCCGCCTCCCTGTTGATTCGGCGAGCGCCACAAAAAGCGAAAGCGCCGTACGGTGCGTGACCGTACGGCGCCTTGCAGTGCGTGACGTGATCAGCTGGCGGCGGGGGGGCCGACAGTGAACTCGTACACGAACGTGGCGTCGCCGTTGTTAACGTCGGCTGGCGCCAGCACTAGGCCGCTGAGCGCGCTCGACACGCAGGCTCCGAGCTCGGGGGGACCGTCGGCGGTGATGTCCTTGAAGGCACCGGTCTCGGCTTCCACCTTGAAATGCACGGTGACCTGACCGCTCTTGGTCTTGTCACTCTTCAGGACGTTGTCGTAGCAGGCCTTGACGTCGGCGTTCTTCGACTCGAGCACCTTGGCGACGTCGTCGCGGTAAGGCTCGGCCGTGCGAATCGCGCCGCCGCAACCGACGGCGGCCAATGCAAACCCAATCAGTGCGAATGACTTGGTCATCATGAGCTTCTCCTGAATGCGCCTCACGGCTTGGTCCCCGTGGACTTCTTGTCGGCGGCCTTCTTCTCGTCGGCGGCCTTCTTGTCGGCGGCCTTCTTGTCTTCGGCAGCCTTCTTCTCCGCGGCCTTGGCCTCGGCGGCAGCCTTCTTCTGAGCGGCGGCGTCCGGCGGAGCTACCTCGGCCTCTTTCACCGTGGTCTTGGTCTCTTCGACGACCTTCTCCTTGCCGGTCTTCGGATCGATCTCGACCTTCTTCTTGGTGACGTCCTGCTCGACGATGTTGAACTCGACGCGGCGGTTCTTCTCTTTGCCTTCTTCGGTCGTGTTGTCCGCGATCGGCTTGGTGATACCGAAGCCCTTGGCGGTCATGCGCTTGGCGTCGATGCCGTGGTCCGCGATGTACTTCATCACGGCCTTGGCGCGCTCGTCCGACAGCGTCAGGTTACGCTTGGGGTCGCCTTCGGCGCTGGCGTGACCCTCGATCGCCACCTTCTTGATGTTCTCGTTGTCCTTGAACACCTTGGTGATGTCGTCGAGCAGCGAGAACGACTGCGGCAAGATCACCGACTTGTTGTTCTCGAACTGAATCTTCTCTTTGAACTCGATCTTGTTGTTCCGGATCTCGACGCGTGGCGGCGGAGGCGGAGGCTCCACCTTCGGCGGCGGCGGAGGCGGCGGAGGCGCGGGCGGCGTGCCCGTGACACTGATCGCGCCAGCACCCTGGAACACAGTCGTGCCACCGCCGCAGCCCGGCAGGATGAGCGCGCCCGTAAGCAAAGCGGTTAATGTGATGAATTTAGGACCCGTGCGAAAATCCAGCATCGGTCGTCTCCCCTGGTGATGAGCACCAGTGTGTGGGGGGTTCCCCTAATGGTCGCGGACACTTGTGTCACTCATGGTCGCCTCGCGTCAAGAGTCGTCAGATTGCCGACTTGCGGGCCGAACCGTCGCTTTCACGGCGCCAAACTGCAGACGAGCCCACGTCGCTGCCTATTCAGGCTCGCTCGCAATCCGACTCAGCGGCCCGACGGCGCGGCCCTGGCGCAACCTCCAGGGCAGCAGGTTTCAGCCAGTCATACCTAAGGTCTTATCTAGGTCCGAGTCTGACGGACGCGGCTCAGCGTGGTCCAGCCATGCCGAGGGCGCGGTCGAGAATCGCGGCCAGGCGCACGCCGGCCTTGAGCAGCTGCTCGGCGACGATCGGCCAGCGCGCGCGCGCGTAGGCGTCATAGTCGCCGTCCGCGCCCGCGACAGGGCGGCGCTCGATGAGCCCGACGTCCCAGAGCCAGTGCGCGCTCTTCTGCTCGCCCTCGTCGAAGAAGGTGAGACGCGTGACGTTGCCGCCCTTGCCGTCAGGATGAGCGACGTGCAGTGGCTGATGGATGTCGCCCACCAAGTGCGCGATCCAGTAGATGTAGCCGCGCCGCTCGTCGGCGCTCGGGGCAGGGTCGTGACGGCCGAGCAGCGTGATCCATTGCTCGAGCGCCATCACCACGCAGCCGCTGGGGCAATCGCGCGCTCGCACGTAGGCGTTTTCGGTGGCGGCTACGTTCACGAAGTGAAATGGCTTCATCGCGTCGTATTCGCGATGCCGCCGGGCGTACGTGTCCGGCCAGGTCGCCGCATCGGCCAGCGCCGCATAGC
>DATDEV010000671.1:0-7071 GCA_036522995.1 Polyangiaceae bacterium | reverse complement strand
GATGACCAGCGGATCGACGGTTTGATCCTGGGGCGCTTCGCCTGCGGGTAGCTGGCTGCGAAGCTCGGCGGCCAAGGCTTCCGCGCGCGGCCGATCGATGTCCCCCGAAAAGGCGAAGATCAGGTTGTCGGGTCGCAGGATGCGCGCATAGAGCGCATTCAGGTCGTGCCCGGTGATGCGCGCCAGGCTGCTGGCAGTACCGGTCACCGAGCGGGCGTAGGGGTGCTCGCCGAACACGCGGTGGCGGAACCAGCGCCTGGCCAGACCGCGATCGTCGTCGAGCGACTCGGTCAGCTCGGCCAGCGTCTCGCGGCGCAGGCGCTCGAGCTCGGCCTCGGAGAAGCCCGGCCGGAGCAGGATGTCGGTGGCGATGCGCATCAGCCCTGAAAGCGAGCGCGAGATGACGGTCCCCTGAAACACCAACGTGCTGGGCGAGACGTCCGCCCCGAACGCGCCGCCGAGCGCGTCGATCTCGGTGTCGATGGCCTGCGAATCGCGACCACCACCGGTGCGCCGCATCCAGCGCGTGAGCATGCGCGTGGCGCCCATCATTCCCGGCGGATCGAGGGTCGAGCCGGTGCGCAGCGCGATGCTGAACGAAATCAGCGGTAGCGCATGGCTCGTTTCCACGAGCACTCGCGGATCGCCGGCGACCGGCTCTTGCGCGGCGCTCATTGTGCGGCCTCGGCGCCGGCCTTGCCCAGCTCGGGGCGCACGAAAATCACGCTGCGCTGGCGTGGATCCAGGTAGCGCCGCGCGGCTCGCAACAGATCGCTCTGGGTGAGCCTGCGCGTGGCCTCGAGCCGCTCGAACGCAGCTGCCGGGCGCCCGAGTACCGCTTCGTAGAAGCCGATGGTCGAGGCCTTGCCGTCGGCGGTCTCGAGACCGCCCAAGAGTCCGAGCTCGAAGCGCGCGGAAGCTCGCGCCATTTCTTCGGCGCTGACCGGCACCTCGGTCACTTTCTTGAGCTCCTCGTCGAGCACCGCGAGCAGCTCCTCGGCGGTGTGACCTTCGCGCGCGGCGACGAACAGCTCGAATAGGCCCGGATCGTGAAAGGGACCCACGAAGGCGCGCACCTCACTGGCCAGCTCCAGCTCGCGCACCAGGCGTTGATGGAGCCTGCTGGCGCGGCCGCCGAACAGCACCTCCGAGAGCAGCGAGATGGCGGGGTGATCGAAGTCGCCGAGCGCGGGGGCGTGATAGCCCAGGACCAGCTTTTCGGTGCTGGTCGGCTTGCGGACCTCGAGGCGTCGTTCGCTGGTTTGCGGCGGCTCCGGCTGGCTGTCTTCGAGTGGCAGGCTCGAGCCGGGCATCGCGCCGTAGTGCTGGCTGATCAGGCGCAGCACGTCCGGCGCCTTGAAGTCGCCCGAGATCACCAGCACGGCGTTGTTCGGCGCGTAGTAGGCGCGATAGAAGCTCTCGCAATCCTGGGTGGTGAAGCCCTCGATGTCCTTCATCCAGCCGATGGTGGGCCATTTGTAGGCGTGGCGCGTGAAGGCCGTGGCCCAGAGCAGCTCGCTGACCGCCCCTTCGACGTCGTCGTCGACGCGGTAGCGCCGCTCGTTGGCGACGACCTCTTTCTCGCTGGTGACCTGCGGTTCGCGCAGCACCAGCTTGCTCATGCGCTCCGCCTCGAGCTCCAGCACCAGGCCCAGCTGCTCCTTGGGAATGGCGATGTTGTACTGCGTCCAGTCGAGCCAGGTGGAGGCGTTGCTCTCGGCGCCGGCCTCTTCCAGCTTGCGATCGAACTCGCCGGGGCCGCGACCTTCGATCTCGTTGAACATCAGGTGCTCGAACAGATGGGCCAGGCCGGTCTTACCCTCTTGCTCGTGACGCGAGCCCACCCGAAACCAGGTGTGCACCGAGACCACCGGCGCGCTCTTGTCCTCGCACAGCAAGATCGCCAGACCATTTTGCAGGCGGTAGCGGTCGATGGCGAGCGACGAACCGAAAGCTACCGACTCGACGAACTCGAGCTTGCCGTGCTCGGGCGCCTTTTGGTTGAGGGTCTCCAGCTGCTTCTGAATCTTGCCCGCCTGCCGCAGGCTCGCCGCTTGCATCCGGTACAGGTAGCTACCTAGCGCCCCCCTGGCAAGCCCGAGGCAACAGGGAGGCGGGGAGGCGAGGAGATTTTTTGGGGTTGGCCCTCGCCGGCGGCGCGACGAAGTCGTGACGGCGCTCCTCGCAACCGTGCGGCTCGCCCCCCAAACGCTCGAGCTCCCCGCCTCCCCGTCTCCCTGTTGATTCCCTCGCTATTCGTCCAGCTTGAGGACGGCGAGGAAGGCGTCTTGGGGGAGCTCGACGCTGCCCACGGATTTCATGCGCTTCTTGCCCTCTTTTTGCTTCTCGAGCAGCTTGCGCTTGCGCGAGATGTCGCCGCCGTAGCACTTGGCCGTCACGTCCTTGCGCAGCGCGCGCACCGTCTCGCGACTGATGATCTTGGAGCCGATGGCGGCCTGGATCGCGACCTCGTACTGCTGCTGGGGCACCAGCTGCTTCAGCTTGGCGGCGAGGGCGCGCGCGCGCGCGTAGGCGCCCTCGCGGTGCACGATCACGCTGAGCGCGTCGAGCGGCTCGCCGTTGAGCAGCATGTCGAGCTTGACCAGCTCGTCGGCGCGGTAGCCGGTGATCTCGTAGTCCATGCTGGCGTAGCCACGGCTCACGCTCTTGAGCTTGTCGTGGAAGTCCAGAATGACTTCCGCCAGCGGCATTTCGTAGGTGACCACGACGTGGTCCTTGGTCGCGTAGTTGATGCCGAGCTGTCGTCCGCGTCGCGCTTCGCACAGTGCCACGACCGCTCCGACGTACTCCGAGGGCACGTGCACGGTGAGCTTCAGGATCGGCTCTTCGACGCGCTCCAGGTTGCCGACGCTGGGCATCTTGGAGGGGTTGTCCACCCTGACCAGCTCGCCCTGCTTGTTGTAGGCGTGATAAACCACGCTCGGGGCGGTGGTGATGAGGTCCAGGTCGTACTCGCGCTCCAGGCGCTCCTGGATGATCTCCATGTGCAGCAGCCCGAGAAAGCCGCAGCGAAAGCCGAAACCCAGCGCGTCCGAGGTGTCGGGCTCGAACTGGAACGACGAGTCGTTCATGTGCAGCTTGGCCAGCGCGTCGCGCATGTTCTCGTACTCGGCGGCGTCGGTCGGAAAGAAGCCCGCAAACACCATCGGCTTCACCTCGCGGAAGCCGGGCAGCGGCTCCGTGGCGGCGCCGTGATAGGTCGTGATGGTGTCGCCGATCTTGGTGTCTTCGGTGGTCTTGATGTTGGCGGCCACGAAGCCGACCTCACCCGGTCCAAGCTCGTTGATGGCGACGGCATGCGGCGCGAAGCAACCGATCTCGGTCACGTCGTAGGTGCGGCCAGTGGCCATGAACTTCATGCGGTCGCCCTTCTTGAGCGTACCCTCCATGACGCGCAGCTGGATGACGGCGCCGCGGTAGCTGTCGTACCAGCTGTCGAAGAGCAGCGCGCGCAGCGGCGCCTTCGGATCGCCCTGCGGCGGAGGGATGCGGGCTACCACCGCCTCCAGCACCTCGCGCACGCCGACGCCGGTCTTGCCGCTAGCGAACAGCGCGCCGCTGCAGTCGATGCCCACGACTTCTTCGATCTGCTCGGCCGCGCGATCGACGTCCGCTGAAGGCAGGTCCACCTTGTTCAGGACCGGGATGACCTCGAGGTTATTTTCGATGGCCAGGTAGGCGTTGGCGACGGTCTGCGCCTGTACGCCTTGCGTGGCGTCGACCACCAGCAGCGCACCTTCGCAAGCGCGTAGGCTGCTCGAGACCTCGTAGTTGAAGTCGACGTGCCCGGGCGTATCGATGAGCTGCAGCTGGTACTCGTTGCCGTCTTGCGAACGGAAGCGCAACCGCACCGATTGCGCCTTGATGGTGATGCCGCGCTCGCGCTCCAGCTCCAGCTTGTCCAGGAACTGATCGACCTGCTCGCGTGCGGTGATGGCACCGGTCACGTCGAGGATGCGATCGGCCAGCGTGCTCTTCCCGTGATCGACGTGGGCGATGATGGAGAAGTTTCGAATCTTGCTGGGGTCGGTCGGCATGAGGGTCGGGCGGAGGCGCGCGCGGCTCTCTAGCGCCGAGTGCCGCTCGCCACCAGCGCTAGCCCCGAATGAGGCGAACTACTTCTTGGAGCTCGAGGCTTTGGGAGCAGGCTCGGCCAGGCTCATTTGGCCGGGAAGCGCATGCTCGTAACGCTTGAGCACCAAATCGATCCCCTCCCGGATGTACACCGCCACCGGCACTTTGGTGCGCGTGTGCAGCAGGCGGAGCTTATCGCTCTGTTCCTGCGTGATGTAGACGGTGGTGGAGATCTTGTTGCGAGACATGGGCGCCGGGTGGCGGAGTGCCGGGTTGCCAGCCGTTACAATAGATGCCCCTACACGTGTTGTCAAACAGCTGCGGCTGGCCACTGGGGTAAAGGCTAAGCAAGTACAAGTGGTTACATTCATTGCGGGCGATGTGTGCCTGGTCGGCGCGGGCGGGCCCGCCTGGCAGAGGGGCCGGCGCCCGCTGCAAAATGGACGGGAGCTGGCCGGAGGTGACCGGGCTGTACGGGCGGGACCTATCGGGGTAAAAAGCGAAGCTCGGCCGCCCCGGCGATTGCTAGGGCGGTAGGGAAGACAAGATGAAAAGCACAGAGGAGTCGAGGAGTTGGAGCCGCCTCAGCTGGGCCGCCACGCTCGTAAGCGTCGCGGCGCTGGGCTGCGCCGGGTCCGCGTCAGCGGGCGGGGCGAACAGCGGGGGCCTGCCCCGCAGAGACACGACCATCACCCACGAGGCGTGCGACACAGCGAGCGCGTCCGAGAAGCTGGACGCGAACAACGACGGGCGCCCTGACATCTTCGTCGCTTCGGGTTGCCGGGCGATCGATCTCAACTTCGACGGGGTGGTCGATTCTTACGCCTACTACGACGGCTCGGGGCGTGTGCGTCGCCGCGAGTACGACTACGACCGCGACGGCCAGATCGACGAGATCGCGACCTACCAAAACGGCGTGCTCACCGAGAAGGACCAGGCGACCTCGATGCGGCGCCGCCTCGACACCTGGGATTTTTATCAGAACGGCGCGCTGGCGCGCAGCGAGCGCGACTCCAACGGCGATGGCGTCATCGATCAATGGTGGGAGTACACCAAGCCCGGCTGCCCGATGATCCATTCCGACGTGAACAACGACGGCAAACCGGATCCCGGAGCGACCGTCGACTACTGCAAGGAAACGGGCTACGTGCCGCCCGAGCGACAAGGACCTGCCGCCCCGCAGAGCCCCGACTTCGCCAAGGCAACCTCGACGCCAACCGAGCTCGAGAACAAGGCGGCCGACGAAGCCAAGCCGGCAGGTGGCAAGTGACGTCCAAGCTCGCAATTCTGGCCTTGGCGAGCCTGCCGCTGGTTGCTTGCGGCGGGTCGAGCAGTAGCAGCCAAAGCCAGCCCAAGCTTTCCGACAAGCAGGTCGCGGGCGTGGCCGCCGATGACGCTTCGCGTTGCGACTACCGGGGTCGCTCCGATCGCGAGGTCGAAGAGGTGCGCGGGCCAGGCTCCCAGCATCCCAACATTCGCCGCGTGTTCGCGGTGGTGGGGGAGGGCGAGGATCGCAAGCGCATCCTGCTCTGCCGTGAGGTAGACACGAACCTCGACGGCGCGAAGGACGTGATGCGCACGTACACCGACAAGGGCGAGCCGCTGAACGAGCTGGCGGACACCAACTTCGACGGCAAGGTCGACACCTGGATCACCTTCGCGCGTGGCCGCATTGCCAAGGTTCAGATCGACAAGAGTGGCCGTGGGCAGCCGGAGGAAGTGAAGTTCTTCGTCGGCGGCAAGCTGGCCCGCGCGCAGAAGGACACCAACCGCGACGGTAAGCCCGATCAGTGGGAAATCTACGACGAAGGGCGCCTGGAGCGCCTGGGCGTCGACCTGGATTTCGACGGTCGCGTCGATCGCTGGGATCGTGACGAGCTCGCGCTGCGCGACATCGAGGCCAAGGAAAAGGCCGACGAAGAGAAGGCCAAAGCAGCCGAGGAAGCGAAGAAGCGAGAAGACGAAGCTGCCGGCAAACCTGCCGAAGGCCACGTCTCGCCCCGCGCCAAGAACTGAGCGGGGACTTTCCATCTCGGGGCCGCAGGGCGTGCAAACACTACCGCTGCAGACTTTGGCAAGAGCAGAGCGCGATCAGCGCGAGTAGCCACGAGCCACGAGAACAAACTGGCGAGGCCAGCGCACGTTTAGCCCCGAGTCGCGACCGACGCTCGACCTCGGGGGACCGCCCGCAGAGTTGGCGCTTCAAGCAGCAAAAGCTCTAGGAAAATCGCAGTCTCTGACAGTCGTGCTAAGGAGCGGCCAGTCATGGAACGGTTACAAAAGGTGCTGGCCCAAGCGGGCATCGCGTCGCGGCGTGCTGCCGAGCAGATCATTCTGGCGGGGCGCGTGCGCGTGGATGGCCGCGTCGTGCGCGAGCTCGGTACGCAGGTAGATCCGCGTACGAGTCGCGTCGAGGTCGACGGCAACAAGATCGTAGCCGAGAAGCTGATCTACATCGTGCTGCACAAGCCGCGAGGTGTGGTGTGCACGATGAGCGATCCCGAGGGGCGTCCGACCATCCGCGAGCTGATCAAGGATGCGGGCGGCAGGCTCGTGCCGGTGGGGCGGCTCGATTTTCACACCAGTGGCGCGCTGATCTGCACCAACGATGGCGAGTTCGCTCAGGGACTCGCGCATCCCAAGCGCGAAGTGCCCAAGGTGTACGTGGCCAAGGTCAAGGGCACGGTCGACGACGACGCCATGGAGGTGTTTGGCAAGAGCGTCGTGATCGACGGCAGGCCAACCGACCCGGCGCACGTCAAGCGCTTGCGCTTCGAAGGTGACAAGACCTGGCTCGAGATCACCTTGCACGAAGGCCGCAACCGTCAGGTGCGTCGGTTGGGCGAAGCCACCGGTTTTCCGGTGATGCGCTTGGCGCGCATCTCGCACGCGGGCATCAGCAGCGAGGACTTGCGACCAGGTCAGTGGCGACCGCTCGGCATGGAAGAGCTGGTGGAGCTGAAGAAGGACTACGGC
>DATDEV010000670.1:0-3030 GCA_036522995.1 Polyangiaceae bacterium | reverse complement strand
AGTGGTGGTGGCGGGAGCGGGGGCCAGACGGGCGGCGGCGGGGGGGGAGGCAGCTCCGGGGCGGCGGGCGGCGAGCCTGCGGACGAGGGCGGCAGCCCGAGCAGCGGGGGTCAAAGCAGCGGCGGCCAGCCAGCGAGTGGCGGCGCAGCGGAGGGCGGTAGCGGCGGCGAGCCCGTCAGCGAGGGCGGCATGGGCGGCGACGCCGAGCTGGGCGGGGCGCCGGGGGCTGGAGATCAGGAGGCCGAAGGCGGTCGTCTGGGGATGGCAGGCGAAGGCACCGCGGCTCAGTCAGGCGGGAACGCTGGTGAGGGCGACGGCGGCGCTGCCAGCGGCGGCAGCGGCAACGATAGCGGCTGTGGCTGCCGCGTGGCCGGCGACCAGCGCACGGGCGCGGCGTGGCTACCGCTCGCCGCGCTGGCGGCGCTACTTGGCAGGCGCCGCCGCCGCTCGTAGATTCGCGGCCAGCTCTAGATGGCCAACCTGCTTTGGGTCTGTTTCGCTGGCGCGCTCGGTAGCGGGACGCGCTACGCGGTGGGGCTGTGGGCGAGCGAGCGCTTCGGCAGCGCGTTTCCGTACGGCACGTTGTTCGTCAACATCCTCGGCTGCTTCTTGATCGCGCTGGTGCTGCAGACCGCGCTGGACCGGGCTGCGTTTCCGCCCGCGCTGCGGCTGGCCCTGGCCACCGGCTTCGTGGGTGGTATGACGACCTACTCGAGCTTCGCCTACGAAACGGTGCGCTTGGCACGCGCGGGGCAGCGGGCAGCGGCGCTCACCAATTTCGGGCTGACCAGCGTCGCTTGCTTCGCGGCCGTCGTGCTCGGGCTGCTGTTGGCGCAGCTGTGGAGCGCGCCGGCGACTGAGCAGCCCTGATCTGACTGAGTCGCGCTAGGGGCGCCCGCCCTCGACCGTCGCGCCGAATTGCTGCTCGTAAAGGCGCGCATACAGCCCACGGCGCTCGATCAGGCTGGCGTGACTACCGACCTCGACGATGCGGCCCTGATCGATGGATACGATGCGATCGGCCTTTTGAATCGTCGACAGGCGATGTGCAATGATCAAGCTGGTGCGGCCGGCCAGCAGCGGCTCGAGCGCTGCCTGAATCAGCCGCTCGTTCGTCGAGTCGAGCGAGCTGGTGGCCTCGTCCAGGATCAGCAGCTTGGGGTCGGCCAGGATGGCGCGCGCGATGGCGACGCGCTGCCGTTCGCCGCCCGAGAGGCGGTAGCCGCGTTCACCCACCAGCGTTTCATAGCCCTGCGGCAGGGCCGCGATGAAGTCGTGAATCTGAGCGGCCCTGGCGGCCTCCTCCAGCTCGGCCTGCTCGGCGCCGGGCTTGGCGTAGCGCAAGTTGTCGGCGATGCTGGCATGGAACAGGTACGTCTCCTGCGAGACGACGGCGATGTGCCGGCGCAGGGTCTTGAGCCTGATGCGCCGGTAGTCGTAGCCGTCGAGCAGGATGCGACCCGATGAGGGATCGTAAAGCCGCAGCGTCAGCGCAGCCAGGGTGCTTTTGCCTGCTCCGGAAGGACCAACCAGCGCCACCGATTCGCCGGCGCCAATGTCGAGGTCGATGTCGCTGAGCGTCGTCGCGTCGTTGCCATAGCTGAAGCTCACCCCCTCGAAGCGCAGCGCCCCGAGCACGTGGGGCGGATCTAGCGGATCAGGCGCATTTTTGATGCTGGGCTCGAGATCGAGCACCGCCAGCACGCGTTCGAAGTAGCCGTAGGACGTGACGATGTCGACGTGCACCGCCGCCAAGTCGGAAGCCGGGGAGTAGAGCTTTTTGAGCAAAGCGACGAAAGCGAGCACCGTGCCCAGACCGAGCTCGTTCTGGATCACCAGGTAGCCGCCCACCCCATACACCAGCGCCGGCCCCAGGTCCTCGAACAGCTTCATCAGCATCTGGAACCAGCGACCCACCAAGTTCTGCCGCAGCGACGCTGCCTGCACCTCCATCGCCTTGTCCTGCAGGCGCCTCGTCTCGCGCTTGCGCGCGCCGAAGACCTTGATCAAGAGCACGCCCGAAACCGACAGCGTTTCCATCAGGATGCCGGTCAGCTCGGCCATGCGAGCTTGCGTTTCCTTCTTCAGCTGCTTGCGCTGTCGCCCCACCTTGCGCGCCGGCAGCACGAACAGCGGCAGCGCCGAAAGCGCCACCAGCGCCAGTCGCCAGTCGAGGCTGACGATCAGCACCACCGACACGCTGAGCACCAGCGCGTTCTGCAACAGCTTGACCAGGTTGTCCTGCAGCGCCTGGCCAACACCCTGCACGTCGGTCAGCACGCGCGACACGACCTCGCCGGGCTTGGCGTTGGCGAAGAACGTGAGCGACTGGCGCTGCACGTGCGAAAACAACTCCAGGCGCAGGTCGTACATGACCTTCTCGCCAATCCAGGCGGCCAGGTACTTGTAGCCGACCGCCAAGAAGCCTGCGGCCAGCGGCCCAGCCACCATGCCGGCACAGCACCACGCAAGCTCTTTGAAGTCGCGCGCGGGGATGGAGTGGTCGATGATGCGCTTGATGAGCAGCGGGGGAACGCCACCCGCCAGGGCGGCCAGGGCGATGCTGCTCATCACCAGCCACGCCTGGCGCCTGTACGGCCGGAAGTAACTGAGGATCCTGCCGAGCGTCGCTCGCTCCATCGGACCGGGCGCCTGCTGGACCATCTTTGTCACATTGTAGCTCGCCGGCCGCCCCAGCGATCAGCGCCAGCCGGCGATTTGAGCACCAAAGGCCGCTGTAACGCCGTGGCCCGTGGCTTGCTTGGTGGTTGGAGTCGAGAGAGCCACCCATGCACCACCCACACGCCGAATTTTCGCTGCTACTGGCCTGCGCGCTCGCCATTCCCTGGCCGGCCGAGGCGGCGGCGCCCAAACCGCAGCTGGCGGCGGTCACGGCTCCCGCCGGCACCGACGCGCGCCTGCGCGCCCAGCTGGGGAAAACGGTCGAGCGCGAGCTGCAGGCTGCTGGCCTCGGCCCGGCGCTCGGCGCCTTTCAGGTCTCGCCGGCCCTGGTACAGCTGCGCCGCTATG
>DATDEV010000669.1:0-5229 GCA_036522995.1 Polyangiaceae bacterium | reverse complement strand
CACCTGCACGCTGAGCGGCACCCCTGGTAGCTTTTCCACCTGTCGCCGCAAGTAGGGCACCGAGATGGCTTCGCCCGAGATCCTCACGAACTCGGTGCACACCAGCCCGATAGGGCCGTAGCCGGCCAGCACCTCGCGCACGGCCGCATTCGTCACGCCCTCCATCGGCGCGAGCACGCAGGCTGGTAAGAATGGGAAGCGACTCACGGGCGGCACTAAGCTAGCCAATTTCCGTCGATTGCAACCGCAGTAGTGCACATTTCCCGAGCCAACAGTCTTTGGTCGATTCTCGGATGCAGCGAGCGTGGTTCACTCCACTCACCCATTTGGGAAATAGGCCATGAAGCAGCTCGCAACTTACTTCGTCTTGGGTGGCCTGATGAGCTCGGTCCTGGCCGGTTGTGGCAATAGCGGCCAAACGCCAAGGCAGGGGACCTCGGGCAGCGGCGGCGGCTCGGGCGCTGCCCCGAGCGGCGGCGGCTCGGGCGGCGTGCCTGTGAGCGGTGGCGGCGACGCCGCGGGTGGCAGCAGCGCGGGCATGAACGGCGCTGCGGGCAGCTCGTCGGGCGTTGCGGGTGGCGGCGGCAGCAGCGGGGCAGGTGGCGGCGACGGCGGTAGCGCCGGGTCGGGCGGTGCCAAGTACGAGGGCCTCTATCCCAATGGCAGCTGTTCGGAGAAGACCCTGCGCACCGGTCCCCCTGCCGGCAAGGAGATCTTTGGAGCAGAGCCCATCGACACCAAGTTTCCGTTCAGCAGCCACTGGATCGGTCCCTGGCCTGCCAACACCGAGCCCAAGCTGATGGGGCAGACCGTGATGGCTGATCTCGACGACGACGGCGACCTCGACTTTGCTGCGGGGCAGCGCGACGTGCTGCCCGGCGGCATGTACTGGTGGGAACGCTGCAGCGATGATCACTGGGTCTCGCACCTGGTCGGCACCGGACAGAAGTCGGACTCGTCGGGCGACGCGCTCGACGTGGACAAGGACGGCTTGATCGACATCGTGACGGGCGACTCCTGGTTCAAGAATCCCGGCATGTCCCGCGACATGCCCTGGCAGCGCGTCAGCGCCGGTCACGCCCTGAACGCCGAAGACCTGACGGTGGGCGACGTGACCGGCGACGACATGGCCGAGATCCTCTACGTCAACAATGACTTCAAACCGACCTGGTACGAGGTCGGCAGCGCTCCGCAAGCAGGCTTCACGCTCGGCGGGACGCTCACGCAGAACCAGACCATCCAACAAGGCTCGGCCTGGGGCGATCTCAACGGCGACGGCATGAACGACTGGCTGATCAGCGCGCAGTCGTGGGCCGAGAACGTCGGCAACGGCGCGAGCTTCACGCTGCGCACGATCAGCGCCGCCCAGGGCTTCGACGGCAGCAGCGCCGGCACCGCTCCGCTCACCTACGTCGGCGACATCGACGGCGACGGTGACAACGACTTCGCTGCCGGCAGCCACTGGCTGGGCGGCAACGACACCGCGCGCCTGGCCTGGTTCGAGAACATGGACGGCAAGGGTCTGAGCTTTACGATGCACAGCCTGAGCGAGGACGGGCTTTACTCACACGGCGTGGTGCTGGCCGACTTCGACAACGATCGGGATCTGGATCTGCTGTGGGCGCGCAACGTCGGGCCGTCGTTCATCTACGACAACACCGACGGCAAGGGCACGTTCGTCGAGCACAAGATCGTCGAGGAATTTCGGGGTCACACGCCGCGCGTGGGCGACGTCGACTGCGACGGTGACCTCGACATGGCTGGCGGGCCTTGGGGCGACCAGGGTCCGGCCGATCATGGCGAAACCAACATGCCGCCGCGCGACTACGTCTACCTCAAGAACCACGCGGTCGAAAACGGTGCCCCCGCCGTCTTCGACAAGGATCGCAAGCCGTACGAGCTAGGCTGGCGTGAGAAGTACCACTGCCGCTAACCTGCCTGTGCATGCTCCGTCTTCGGCTGTGGCTGGCCTGGCTCGGCCTGCTGGCAGTGGTGGCCGGCGCGAGCCCGGCCCTGGCCAATGGGCGCTTCCCCCGCGCGCAGCAGCTGCTCGAAGACCCCGCGGAGCCGGCGCATCTGGTCTTGGCCGCGACCTACGGCTTGCTGGTCACCGAGGATCGCGGGCGGCACTGGCACTACGTGTGCGAGGCCGCTTACGGCGAGCCCGACCTCACCGCCGACGCGCTGCTCGGTCTCACGGAGCAGGGGGCGCTACTGGCCGGTATCTACTCCGGCGTGTCGCGCTCACTGCGCAGCCCGTGCGAGCTAAAGCGTACGCTTGGCCAGAATAATCGCGAGGCGGTGCCCGACTTCGCCGTGGTCCGGGCACATCCGGGGCAGGTGGTGGCCATCTTCACGCGCCTCGTGCCGGACGGCAGCTTCGAGCACCAGCTCTATCGTTCGCAGGATGATGGCGTCACCTGGCAAGCGGTCGGTGGGCTGCTGCCGGCGGTGCTGCGCACACCGCTCACGGTCGACGTGGCGCCGAGCGACGAAAATCGCGTCTACTTGAGCGGGCTCGATGTCGATGGCGAGGGCGTGCTGTTGCGCTCGGACGATGCGGGGCAGACGTTCGAGACGCTTGCGATTCCTGTCGATGCGTCGAGTCGCGAGGCCCCCTACATCGCCGCGATCGACGGCCATAGCCCAGATCAGCTCTATGTGCGCACCGACGTGTGGGCTTACGATCCGAGCACAGGCGTGGCTCACGCTGGCGACGCCTTGCTCTACTCCGATGACGGCGGCGCTTCGTTTTCCGAGCTGATGCGCGCGAGCGGCAAGCTGTTCGGCTTTGCTTTTTCGCCCGACGCGAGCGAGCTGCTGATCGGCTATGGGGATCCGCGGGAGGCCGGAGGCTTGCGGGTGACCGAGCGGGCCGCGCTCGGCATCTACCGCGCAGCCAAGGGCAGCGCCGCCTTCGAACAGCGCTATCTGGGGTCGGTCGGTTGCTTGACCTGGACGGCCGAGGGCCTCTACGCCTGCACGCACGAAAGCGACGTGGGCTACTCGCTGGGGCTGATTCGCGATACCGAGTTCGATTTGGCTCACGCTGCGGAGCTCGAGCCACTGCTGGCACTGCAGGACGTGGCCGGGCCGATCGACTGCGACGCCTGCTCGGTCGGCGCGACGTGTCGCAATTACTGGCAAGCCACGTGCGAGAGCTGGGGGCGCAGCGACTGTGAGCACCTCGAGGCCGGCGAGTGCAGCGCCGCAGGCGCGGGCGGCGCCGGGAACGCGGGAGAAAGCGCCGTCGCTGGCGAGTCGGCGCAGGCTGGGGCGGCAGGCAGCGACCTCGTCGGTTCAGGCGCCACGGCTGCTGGGAACAGCGAGCGGGAGCGGGGCGGCTGCACCTGCCGCTGGGGCCAGGCCTCCGCCCGCGGCGCGCGCCCCGGCAGCGCAGCCTGGCTCCTTTCGCTGTTCGCGCTGGGGGTGCTGGCGCGTCGTCGCAGTGAACGGCTAGCGCGGCCTAGCTGAACAGGCCGTGGCTCCGGCGTGAACGGGCGCGCCAGAGCAGCAGGGCAAGGGACGCCCCGGCAGTACCCGCGACTGCGGCGGGGTGACGGCGGCCCCAGCTCACCAGGGCGCGAGGCGCGAGTGCTAGGCGCCGCAGGGCCCGCAGCGCGACGCTTTCCATGGAGCGCTCAGCGGCGTCCAGCGCGCGGTCCTTGAGGCGCTCCACCGTCAGCTCGCCTTTGAGCGCCTCGATGTCTTCCGCCACCAGCTCTCGAGTCTGTGCTGCCTCCGCCGCCAGCTCGTCCTTGCTGTCAGGAATGGCCGGCATGTCGTCGTCGTCGCCGCCCCAGATCTTGTCGCTCATGACATGGCACCTTTGATGGCGTCCACGTCGCGACGGATGCCTGCCAGCGCTCGGTCCGGCCTGACCTGAATGCGGGCAAGCTTGGCCTTGCCCGTAGCGACGAGCAAGCCGCCGACACCGAGCACGATCAAGCCGACGACCAGCGCGGCTAGCCAAGCGGGCACGAGCAGCGCCAGCCCCAGTACGGCGGCGGCCAGCAGCAGCAGCGCGCCGCCAGCGGCGGCCGACGCACCCAGGGCGAGCGTCGCGGCCTGCAGCTTGGCTTGCTCGAGCTTCTCGCTCAGCTCGCGCTTGGCAAGCTCCGTTTCTTCCTTTGCCAGTAGCCGCAGGTCGCTGGATAAGCGCCCGATCAGCTCAGTCAGCGGTTGCGACTCTTCCGACTCGGTCTTTCTTGTCTCGATTTGCATCCTTGCCTCCGATCGCGTCGTCAGACGCACGCTCAGCGTTCTTGTTCGGCTCGATCGCCGCGCCTCGGCGGCGCGCCTGCACTTGTGTGAACTCCGCCCCCACGAACAGGATCTGGGCCGCATAGTAGACCCACACCACCAGCGCGACGATCGAGCCAGCCGCGCCGTACGCATCGCCCACGGCTGCCTTGCCGAGATAGAGACCCAGCAGTTGCTTGCCGATCGTGAACAGCACGGCGGTGACGCCGGCGCCCAGCCACACATCGCGCCATTTCACTTCCGCATCCGGAATGACCTTGAAAATGAGGGCGAACAGCGCGGTGACCAGCGCCAGCGACAGCACGAAATTGATGATTTGCCAGAGGACCGCGCCGCCTGGCAGGGTATCGGCGAGGTAGGTGCCGAACGAGCTGAGGATCGAGCTCAATACCAGGGATACCAGCAGCAAAAACGCGACACCCAGCACCATCGTGAAGGAAAAGAAGCGAGCCTTGAGCTGCGCCATCACGCCCTGCCCAGACTTGGTCTTCACTTCCCAGATGCGGTTGAGTGAGGTTTGCAGCTGACCAAACACTCCCGAGGCCCCGACGAACAACGTGATGATGCCCACCACGGCGCTCAGGGCGCCACGCGTCGGTTTGTCGGCGCTGGCCACGATGTTTTGGATGCCTTGCGCCGCCTCACCGCCGACGATGCCGCCCAGCTCCCCCGCCACGCGGCCCCGGGCCGCCTCCGGGCCGAGGAACCAACCCGCCACGCCGATCGAAATGATCAGTAGCGGGGCCAGCGACAGCAGGGCGTAGTAGGCGAGGGCGGCAGCCAGGCTCGCGGCGTCGTCATCCAACCAGTCTTGAGCCGTCACTTTGAGCAGCTGCCAGGTGTCGCGCAGGAACATTCCCAGCGCGTGGGTGCAAACCATGTACCTCCGAAGAAAACGGCCAGAGCCCTGGAAAACTGCCGCGTTCTTGTACGCCCGAGACGCTTCTGCCCGCCTCAAAAGGCGCC
>DATDEV010000668.1:0-3537 GCA_036522995.1 Polyangiaceae bacterium | reverse complement strand
CCTCGAGACGGTCACCGGCAAGATCACCATGGACAAGGATCGCAACCCGGAAAAAAGCGTGGTCGTGCTCAAGATCGAAGGCGGCAAGGCGAAGTACGAAGCGCTAGTGAATCCATAGGAATCCCGGAGGGATTCCTATGGTCTTGTTCTCCTCCGTGACTTGCTGATTATGTCTTGCGACCTTGCCTTCCAGCAGCGTGACTTGCGCCCGGCCTCGCCGGGTCTCGTGGGGCTGCCTCTCCTTCTCGATCGTGATCTGGTTGGGGCAAGGTCGGGTCAGGTGGATCCAGCTCGCGCGTTCGCGCTCGCGAGTGCCGTAAAAGCACCGCCCCAAGTGCAGCAGCAGCTGCACCGGCTCGGCACGAGCACCCTTGCGGCTCTAACTCCTTGCGCGTGCTGCCTGTGAGCGAATTTCTTCAGCAGATTTTGAATGGGCTGTCGCTGGGGTCGATCTATGCGTTGATCGCGCTGGGGTACACGATGGTGTACGGCATCCTGAAGCTGATCAACTTTGCCCATGGCGAGCTGTTCATGGTGGGCGCGTACGCCGGGTACTACGCGGCGATCGGCTTGGGCGTCGAGAACTACGCGAACGGCGGATTTCCGCTGTATTTGGCGGCGCTGGTGCTGGCTCTGGCGATGGGCGCGGCCGCGCTTCTGGGCATCGCGATCGAAGCTTTCGCCTACCGCCCGGTGCGCTCGGCGCCGCGGCTCACGCCCCTGATCACGGCGATCGGGGTGAGCCTGTTTCTGCAGAACGCGGCCATGCTGCTGTTCTCGCCCAACCCGCGGCCGTATCCGCCGATCCTGCACGAGGTGCGCTTCGAGCTCGGCGGCGTGATCGTGACGAACGTCAAGCTTGCCATCTTCGGCGTAGCGCTGGCGCTGATGCTGGGGCTCACCTGGTTCGTGCAGAAGACCTGGACCGGCAAGGCCATGCGCGCGGTGTCGACCAATATCGACGCCGCTCGCCTGATGGGCATCGACAGCAACCACATCATTCGCGCGACCTTCGCCGTGGGCTCGGCGCTGGCCGCAGCGGGCGGCATCTTGTTCGGCCTCGATCAGATCATGATCGGCCCGCTGATGGGCATGCTGACCGGCTTGAAAGCCTTCGTGGCGGCCGTTTTGGGCGGGATCGGCAATATTCGCGGGGCCGTGCTCGGCGGGCTGTTGATCGGGTTGGCCGAGCAGCTGACGGCCGGCTACCTGTCCCCCGACTATCGCGATGCGATCACGTTCGTGATCCTGATCGGCATTCTCATCCTACGCCCCGAGGGGCTGCTCGGCGTGGTCCGACCGGAGAAGGTGTGATGCAGCTGGCGCGCCGGCTCGCTGTCGCCACGGCGATCGCGCTCGTGCTGTATGGCGTCGGCTGGTGGATGGAGGATGGGCTGATCGAGTACGTGCAGCGCATCGTGCTCCTGGCCGGCATCAACGTGATCCTGGCGGTGTCGCTCAATCTGATCAATGGCACGACCGGACAGTTCTCGATCGGGCACGCCGGCTTCATGGCGGTGGGCGCCTACGGGGCCGCCTTCTTCGGCGTGCAACTTGCGCCCAGCGTGCAGAGCCTGCTGGGCGCGGGCAGCTTGGCCGACGCGGTCACGTTCAATCTGGCGCTGGTGATCGGCGCGCTGCTCGCCGCGCTGGCGGGCCTCTTGGTCGGGGCGCCGAGCCTGCGCTTGCGCGGGGACTACCTGGCGGTGGTGACACTCGGGTTTGGCGAGATCATCAGAATCTCCTTCAATAACGCGCAGTTTCTGGGGGCTGCCACAGGCTATTTTGGCGATAGCCCTGCCGGGCTGCCGGCGTTCACCAGCTTCTTCTGGGTCTATGCCTGGGTGATCGCCATCGTGATCGCGATCAGGAACCTGACCTTTTCGCAGACCGGGCGCTCGCTGGCCGCCATCCGCGAGGACGAGATCGCCGCGGAGGCAATGGCCACGCCGACGACGCGACTGAAGGTGCTGGCGTTTGCGGTGAGCGCGGCCTGCGCGGGTATTGCCGGCGGCCTGTTCGCTTACATGCAGTCGGGCATTCGTCCTGAGGACTTTCGCTTCGACAAGTCGATCGACATGATCGTCATGATCATCGTCGGCGGGCTCGGCTCGATCTCGGGTGCGATCGTCGGCGGCGTGTTCGTCGCCGTGACGCTGGAGCTGATGCGCGACCTGCAGCAGTACCGGCTGGTGCTCTACGCGCTGCTGCTGATCGTGATCATGCTGGTGCGGCCGCAAGGCTTGTTCGGCTCGCGCGAGCTGACCGAGCTCGTCCGCTCGCGCCTGGGGCGCCGCAGGCTCAGCTCGGGGGCGGCCAAATGAGCCTCCTGGTCCTGGAAAAGGTCGACAAAATCTTCGGTGGGCTGCGCGCGCTCAAGCAGGTGTCGCTCACCGTGCCCGAGGGCGCCATCTTCGGTTTGATCGGTCCGAACGGCGCCGGCAAGACCACGTTGTTCAACGTGATCACGGGCGTGTACAAGCCGGATGGAGGGCACGTCACCTTCGCGGGTCGCGACATTTCCGGCGAGTCGCCGGCCGGGATCGCCAACCGCGGCATCGCGCGTACGTTTCAGAACATCCGGCTGTTCCGCGCCATGACGGTCGAGGAAAACGTGATGGTGGCCGGCCATCATCTGCACCGCTCGAGCGTGCTCGACGCGGTGCTGCGCACGCGCGCCCAGGCTGACGACGAGCGGCGCCTGCTGGCGCGGGCTCACGAGCTGCTCGAGGTGATGGGGCTGATGAAGCACGCGGAGGAGGTCGCGGGCTCCTTGCCTTACGGCTCGCAGCGCCGACTCGAGATCGCGCGCGCGCTGATGCTCAACCCGAAGCTACTGCTGCTGGACGAGCCCGCAGCCGGCATGAACAGCCAGGAAGCGGCTGAATTGCAGCGGCAGATTCGCTTTTTACGCGACGAAATGGGGCTGACGGTGGTGCTGGTCGAGCACAACATGGCCGTCGTCATGAGCGTGTGCGAAACGGTGCACGTCGTCGATCACGGCGAGACCATCGCGCATGGCACCCCTGAGCACGTCAAGCGCGACCCGGCCGTGCTCGCCGCCTACTTGGGCAAGTCGGCGGAAGGGGCGGCATGATCAGCGGCGATGCTCTTTTGCTCCAGGGCCTGCGCGTCGGCTACGGCGGCATCGCTGCGGTCAAGGGTGTCTCGCTCGCGGTCGACAAGGGCGAGATCGTGACCCTGATTGGCGCTAACGGTGCCGGCAAGACCAGCACGCTGAAGGCGATCGTCGGGCTGGTGCCTGCGCAGGCGGGCGAGGTCGTGCTGTTCGGTGAGAAGGTGACGGGCGTGCCCACGCACCGCATCGTGTCGAAGGGCGTGGCCCTGGTGCCCGAGGGCCGCGCCATCTTCGGCAACCTGACGGTGCAGGAGAACCTGGAGCTCGGCGCCTTTCTCAAACGCGAGCCGGAGGCGCGCGGAGCGCGCTTGGCGCGGGTTTTACAGCTATTCCCGCGGCTTTCTGAGCGCATGAGCCAGGAGGGCGGCACGCTCTCTGGCGGCGAGCAGCAAATGCTG
>DATDEV010000667.1:0-4843 GCA_036522995.1 Polyangiaceae bacterium | reverse complement strand
ATTACACCGAGGAGGGTACGGAGATACACGGTCAACCGGCGGGCAGCGTGATGACGGTGCTGTTCCAGTTGGCAGGGTGCGAGCTGACCGCTCTCAACGGAGGGCCGCAGTTCAAGTTCAACGAGGCCGTCTCGCTGCAAGTCCTGTGTGACACGCAAAGCGAGATCGATCGCTTCTGGGAGAAGCTCGGCGAGGGCGGCGATCCGAAGGCTCAGCAATGCGGCTGGCTGAAGGACAAATTCGGCCTATCCTGGCAAATTGCCCCGGCCATTTTGACCGAGCTGGTAGCGGATTCCGATAAGGCCAAAGTGAGCCGCGTGATGCAGGCCATGTTTCCGATGAAGAAGCTCGACATCGCGCAGCTGCAGCGCGCCTACGACGGCCGCTAGGCGCGACCGCTCGCCGCCGCGCACGTGGTAGCGTCCGCGCATGGATTTGGGACTATCCGACAAGAGTGCGTTCGTGAGTGGCTCCACGGCAGGCATCGGGCTCGCCATCGCCGAGGCTCTGGCCGCCGAGGGCGCCACGGTGACCATCAATGGCCGCACGCAGGCGCGCGTCGATGCAGCGCTGAGCGCGCTCTCGGCCAAGCGGCTTCCCGGCAAGCTGCTCGGCGTAGCAGCGGACCTCGGTACCGTCACAGGTGCTCGAAAATTGCTCGAAATGCTGCCCGCGGTGGATGTGCTGGTCAATAACCTGGGCATCTTCGAGCCCAAGGCTTTCCTCGAAATTCCCGACCAGGAATGGCTGCGTTTCTTCGAGGTCAACGTGCTGAGCGGCGTGCGCCTCAGCCGCGCCTACTTGCCGAGCATGCTGCGTAAGAACTGGGGGCGCATCGTGTTCATCTCCAGTGAGTCGGGTGTGCAGATCCCAGCCGAGATGATCCACTACGGGGTGACCAAGACCGCGCAGCTGTCGCTGGCGCGCGGCATCGCGGAGTCGGTGGCTGGCAGCGGGGTCACCGTGAATTGCGTGCTGCCCGGGCCGACGGCCTCGGAGGGCGTCGGCGGCTTCGTCGAGGACCTGGCGCGCAGCCAGGGCAAGCCCGTGAAGGAGGTCGAGCAGGAGTTCTTCCGCGACATTCGGCCAAGCTCGCTGATCAAACGCTTCGCGCGGGTGGAAGAGGTGGCGTCGCTGGTGGCGTACGTGTGCAGTGAGCGCGCCTCGGCGACCACCGGCGCCGCACTGCGGGTCGACGGCGGCGTGATCCGCGCCGCCATCGGCTGAGCCTTACTGGCTGGCTGAGGTTTTGGCGTGTGGGATGCCGGCGGCGGCGTAGACGGCGGTCTCGTCCAGGGTCTCGGAGCGGAGCAGCTCGGTCACGATGTTGTCGAGCCGTGCTCGGTTTTCGCTGATCAGCTGAATCGCGCGCCGGTAGCAGTCTTCGATCAAGCGGCGCACCTCGGCGTCGACGGCGTCGAGTGTCTGCTCGGCCACGCCGTTCATGCGTGGATCGCCGTCGGCCGAAAACACCGCGATCGGGCCGATTTTTTCGGACATGCCCCAGCGCCCGACCATCGAGCGGGCGATGCCGGTGCACATCTGCAGATCGCTCTCGGCGCCGCTCGTGACCACGCCGAACACCACTTGCTCGGCCGCCATGCCGCCCAGCGCCCCGACCATGCGGCCCTTCAAGTAGCTCGCGTCGTAGCCGTAGCGATCCTGCTCGGGCGTCGACAGCGTGACGCCCAGCGCGCGCCCGCGCGGGATGATCGACACCTTGCGCACCGGGTCGGCGCCCGGCTGCAGCATGCCGAGCAGCGCGTGGCCGGCCTCGTGGTAGGCGGTGCGGCGCCGCTCTTCGGGGGGAATCACGACCTTGCGCGCCGTGCCGAGCTGCACCTTCTCGAGCGCATCGGTCAGCTCGGTCGGGCCAACCGCGTCCTTGCGTCGGCGCACCGCCAGTAGCGCTGCCTCGTTGATCAGGTTGGCCAGCTCCGCGCCAGTCATGCCCGGCGTGATGCGAGACATGTGCTCGAGGTCGGCGTCGATGCCGAGCGTGACCTTCTTGGCGTGCACCTGGAGGATCGCCAGCCGACCTGCCTGGTCGGGGGCGTGGACGGTGATGCTGCGATCGAAGCGCCCCGGACGCAGCAGCGCCGGATCGAGCACGTCCGGTCGATTGGTGGCGGCCAGCACGATCACGCCCTCCGAGCCCGAGAAGCCATCCATCTCGGTCAGGATCTGGTTCAGGGTCTGCTCGCGCTCGTCGTGCCCGCCGATCGAGCGCGCTCCGCCGCGCGCGCGGCCGATGGTATCGATCTCGTCGATGAAGATGATGGCCGGCGCTACCTCGCGCGCAGCCTGAAATAGCTCGCGCACGCGGCTGGCGCCCACGCCCACGATCATCTCGATGAACTCGGAGGCGCTGGCGGAGAAGAACGGCACGCCGGCCTCCCCGGCGGTGGCGCGAGCCAGTAGCGTTTTACCGGTGCCGGGCGCGCCGCTCAGCAGCACGCCCCTGGGCGCGCGCGCGCCGAGGTCGCGGTACTTGGTCGGGTGCTTGAGGTAGTCGACGATCTCCTGAATCTCGTCCTCGACCTCGTCGATGCCGGCCACGTCCTCGAACGTGACCCGCACCGTCTCGGGGTCGACGGGCTTGCGCTGCTTGCCACCCATCAGACCACCCATCGAGCTCTGTTGGCGTTTGAAGACCCACAGATAGAATCCGACCAGCAGCAGGATCGGTGCAATGGAGATGAGCAGATTGAACAGCGCGCCGCGCTCTTCCACGAGCGGCGTTGCGCGCACCGTAGCGCCGCCCTGCGTGAGCAGCTCCAGCAGGTCGTCCTTGGCGAACACCGGACGCTCGGTGGAGAAGCGCTTGTACTTGGCGGGCGCCTCGGGCTTGGCGTCGGGCACCGGCTTGTCGGCGCGCAGCTCGCCCTGGATGCTGTAGCCGCGCGCGAACACCTCCGACACGTTCTTGGCTTGGACCTGCTTGTCGAACTCCGAATACGAGATCGCTTGCAGCCCACTCATGCGATCCTGAAGCGTCAGGAACGCGAACACGGCGCCGAAGACCAGCAGCGCCCGCAGCAGAAAGCTGCTCCAGCTCCACTGGGGTTTCTGCGGCCCGCCGGTCGCCTTGTCGGGCGGTAGTCCTTCGGTGCGCCAGGGCTTGCTGACGCGATCTTCGGGCGGGGTCGTTACGCCTGCGGGTGCGCGGCTCGGCGGGGGCCTGACGGACGGGGTTTCGGGCATGGCAGAACTTTGTCTGCCAATACCGCAGTCGGGCTCGCAGCGCGAGGGCAGGGGTGCGGCCCGGCACGAAGGTTGCTGCGTGAGCCCCAGTCAAGCCGAGGAGAGAGCTCAATGGACAACGAATCGCTGCTGCTTTGGACAATCGTGGCTTTGGTCGCCGTGGCAATCGTGATCGCACTGGCGGTCGTGTCCCACAGGCGATCCCGGGCTCGCCGCTTGGCGCTGCAGCGCCAGTTTGGCCCCGAGTACGACCGCGCGGTGCAGGAGCTCGGTCCCGCCCGAGCCGAGCGCGAGCTGGCGGCGCGCGCCCGGCGCGTCGAGCATTTCCAGTTTCGAGATCTCAGCACCGCCGATCGCGGGCGCTTTGCCTCCGGCTGGAGCCGCATTCAACTGCAGTTCGTGGACGACCCGGCCGTGGCGGTCAGCGGCGCCAACGAGCTCATCAAGGAGGTCATGCGCGCGCGCGGCTATCCGACCGAGGACTTCGAGCAGCGCGCGGCGGATCTGTCGGTCGACCATCCGGCAGTCGTTCAGCACTACCGGGCCGCGCAAGCGCTGGCCGCCTCCAATCGAGCCGGCCAGGCGTCCACCGAGGAGCTGCGCCAGGCGGTGGTGCATTACCGGGTGCTGTTCAACGACCTGCTGCAGCCGCCGAGCTCGATGCCCGCGCCGCTGCAGCACGCCGTGCGTCACACGGCTTAGGCCGCGGCGCTGCCGCGCTTGCGGCGTCGCGAAAGCGCCCCGAGCGCCGCGAGCAGGATGAGGGCGGCTCTGGCATCGCCGCCCACGCCCGGCACCGCGCAGCCGCAAGCTGGCTCCGAGGGCACGAGCGGGCCAGCGCGGCCCTTGCCGCCAGTAGAGCTGCCGAGGCTGCCGGTCGCGCCCGTGCCGTTGTTAGTGCCGGCGGTGGTCGGACCGATGACGACGTCCATGCCGCCCGTCCCGCCGCTGCCCGGAATCACGCTGCCGTCCGCGACGCATTCACCGGCGGCGCAAGTCAGGCCCTGGGGGCACACCGCACCGGCGCAGTTGTCGACGCAGTCGCCCATCGAGCAATGCTGGCCGGGGGCGCAGGTCACGGTTGAGCAGCCGTTGTCCACGCACAGCTTGCCGTTGCACAGCTTGCCGTCGCCGCAGCTCGAGCATTCGCAGCTGCTGCACACGCCGAGCACGCAGCTGAAGCCTTCGTCGCACTCGATACCGATGCACGGGTCCACGCAGCCGCCGTTGCGGCAAACGCGGTCGTGCGGGCAGGTGATGCCGGTGCAGGCATTTTCACAGGCGCCCGCGGCGCACACCTGGCCCTCGGGGCACACCACCTCGGCGCAGCCCTTTTCGACGCACAAGCCTTCCACGCACGCGGCGGTGGCCGGACAGCGGAACTCACCCGTGCCGCACTTGGGCACGCATTGGCCGCGGTAACAGATGCGATTGCCCTCGCACAGCGCGTCACCCTCGTCGACCGAGCCGTTGCAGTCGTCGTCGAGCGCGTTACAAATCTCGGCGCCTTCCGGAATACTCTGTACGCACTGAATCACGCCCTTCTTACATTGCAGAACGCCGGCCAAGCACACGCCCATCAGGCCGGTCTCGCAGGGCTGGCCGCCGCCGCCGCACTGCACGCCCTTGACCGAGAACA
>DATDEV010000666.1:0-13588 GCA_036522995.1 Polyangiaceae bacterium | reverse complement strand
GGGCGTGGTGTCGGCGGCGGTGCCGAGCGTGGTGCGCACCCAGATGTCCTCCTTGGGCGAGCGATCGATCGGATCGTTGCTCGACCACTGGAAAGCCACGTGGCCCTTGTCCTGGAAAGCCTTGAAGTCGCGGTACACGATCGGAATCACCAGATCGCCGCCGGCCTGCTCGGCGCAGGTCCAGCCGGCTTCCACCGCGCAGGCGCTGGAGCAACCGTCGCCGTCGCGCGCGTTGCCGTCATCGCAGACCTCGGCGCCGAGCTTGATGCCGTCGCCGCATTCGCTGGTGCAAGCTGCCGGGGGAGCACAGCTGGGCTCCTTCTCGCAGTAGATGTTGCAGCCGTCGCCCAGGTAGTGGTTGCCGTCGTCGCAGGCCTCGCTGCCCTCGACCATGCCGTCGCCGCAATTGGTGGGGGTGCACGCCGCGCCGGGCGTCGCGCAGGCGTAATTCGGCTCCAGGCTGCACGTTTCATTGCAGCCGTCGCCCGGCGCTACATTGCCGTCGTCGCACAGCTCGAGCCCCGCCAGCAAACCATCGCCGCAAGCGGCAGCGCGGCACATGGCGCCCGGCACCGGGCATACGTAGCCCGCCTCGAGCACGCACGTGGCGCTGCAGCCGTCGCCGTCGGTCTCGTTCTTGTCGTCGCACTCCTCGCCCTCACCGTCAGCGGTCTGCAGCGTGCCGTCACCGCAGACGATCTGGTCCGGGCTGTCACAGCTGTTGCCGACGCAGGCGTCGCCGCCGTCACCCACATCGATCTTGATACCGCCGCTGCCGCCACCACCGCTCGGCTTGGCGCCAGTGCCTGCTGTCGCGCTACCGCCGGCGTCGACGCTGCTGCCACCGTCCGATACGTTCGAGTTTCCCAGGTCTGGTCCGCCAGCTCCGCACGCGAGAGGAGCAGCGAGAGTCAGCGCCATGGCTGCGGCGTAGTAGCGACGTCGACCGATGTAGAGCGCGTGAATTCGAGCCATTGTCTGACCTCCAAGTCTGCGTCAGAACGGCCTAACAACCACGCCGATTCAGACTGATCCTGCGATCGCAGTGCGCGCATCTGCGACACGCACAGCGCTTGGCGCACTCGCACTCAGTGGGAGGTCGCGGTGAACATCAGCGACGGTGGGAACGTGTGGTACGTCGCGTCGTTTTCGAACAAAGGGGCGTAGGCCAAGCGCCCCATCAGGTCCAAGCGCCACAAGTCCGACGGCTCCCAGAAATCGTAACCCACACCGACCGAGGCCACGGGGCCACTCTGTCCGAGTGCCCACGGCGCGAGCCAACCCCAGCTGATCGCGACGATAAGTACTCAGCAAGAGTCCGCCGACTCCGTCTCAAACAGACAGCTACACTGAACGTGATCCGTCAGTTGGGCATTCACTGCACATTCGCGGGTATTGCCTGTGCAACTACACTGGTTGAACCAGCAAACTCGATTTTAGGAGACCCCTCATTGAAGTGAGTTGGCTAAGGTCTCGGAAGAGATGGCAAACGGGCTCGTCACGCTACGCCCCCAGCGCGTGGCCATGACCATGCGTCGGGATCGATGGTGGCTGCCACCACTCGGTACCTTCATCGTACTCACCACGTTCATCGTCTACGCGACGTGGGCGGCCTTCCAGGGCAACCACTACAGCTACGACCACTACCTGTCGCCCTTCTACTCGCCCGAGCTCTTCGGTAGCTCGAGGCATGCGTGGTTCGGGCCGAAGCCGGATTGGTTTCCGTCGTACCTGCCGTTCTCACCGGCGCTGCTGATCTTGTGGGCGCCCGCCGGCTTTCGCCTGACTTGCTATTACTATCGCGGCGCTTACTACAAGGCGTTCTGGGCCGATCCCCCGGGCTGCGCCGTCTCCGAGCCGCGCAAGAGCTATCTAGGTGAGCAGTCGCTGCCGCTCATCCTGCAGAACGTGCACCGCTACTTCCTGTACCTGGCGCTCGCGTTCTTGATCTGCCTCGCCTACGACGCCTGGACGGCGCTGCACTTCACCGACCCGGCCACGGGTGTTGTCGGCTTCGGGCTGGGGATCGGCTCGTTGGTCATCACCGCCAACGTCGTGTTCTTGGGTCTGTATACGCTCAGCTGCCACTCGTTTCGGCACCTGATCGGCGGCAAGCAAGACTCGCTGGCTCACCGCCCCATCAGCTTGGCCTGCTACGGCTGTGTCAGCTCGCTCAACAAGCGCCACATGAATTTCGCCTGGATCAGCCTGTTCGGTGTGATGGGCGCAGATCTCTACGTCCGGCTGTGCTCGATGGGCATCATCACCGACCTGCGGTTTTTCTAACCATGGACTACGAAACTCACGCGCACGACGTGATCGTGATCGGGGCCGGCGGCGCCGGCCTGAGCGCTGCCATCGCAGCGGCCGCAGAGGGCGCTTCCGTCGGACTGATCTGCAAGTCCCTGCTCGGTAAGGCGCACACCGTGATGGCGGAGGGCGGCATGGCAGCAGCCATGGGCAATGTCGATGACCGCGACAACTGGCGCGTGCATTTCGCCGACACCATGCGCGGCGGCCAGTACGTGAACAACTGGCGCATGGCCGAGCTGCACGCCAAGGAAGCGCCGGACCGCGTGCGTGAGCTCGAGAAGTGGGGCGCCGTGTTCGATCGCACGCCCGACGGTCGCATCCTGCAGCGCAACTTCGGCGGCCACCGCTACCCTCGCCTGGCCCACGTCGGCGATCGCACCGGCCTGGAGATGATCCGCACGCTGCAGGATCACGCCATCCACCAGGGTATCACCGTGTACATGGAGGTCACCACGCTGGAGCTGCTCAAGGACGGCGGGCGCGTCGTCGGTGCCTTCGGCTACGACCGTGAGCGCGGGCGCTTTCGGGCGTTTCAGGCCAAGGCGGTCGTGCTCGCCACCGGCGGCATCGGTCGCGGATTCAAGATCACCAGCAATAGCTGGGAATACACCGGCGATGGTCAGGCCATGGCGTATCGCGCCGGCGCCGAGCTGCTCGACATGGAGTTCGTGCAGTTCCATCCCACCGGCATGGTGTGGCCACCCAGCGTCCAGGGCATCCTGGTGACCGAGGGCGTGCGCGGAGAGGGCGGCGTGCTGCGCAACAGCGAGGGGCGTCGCTTCATGTTCGACGACATCCCTGACAACTACAAGAACCAGACCGCCGACAATCCGGAAGAAGGCTGGCGCTACACGCAGGGCGACAAGAGCGCGCGCCGCCCGCCCGAGTTGCTCACGCGCGACCACGTCGCCCGTTGCATCATGCGCGAGGTCAAGGCCGGTCGCGGCAGCCCGCACGGAGGTGTCTTCCTGGACATCGCGTGGATCAAGGAGAAGCTGCCGAAGGCTGCCGAGCACATCAAGAAGAAGCTGCCCAGCATGTATCACCAGTTCAAACAACTGGCGAACGTCGACATCACCAGCGAGGCGATGGAAGTCGGCCCCACCACGCACTACATGATGGGCGGCGTGCGCGTCGACGGCGACAGCCAGATGACCAGCGTGCCGGGCTTGTTCGCGGCCGGCGAGGTTGCTGCGGGCCTGCACGGCGCCAATCGGTTGGGCGGCAACTCACTCTCCGATTTGCTGGTGTTCGGTCGTCGCGCCGGGCTCTACGCGGCCCGTTTCGCGCACGAAAACGCCGTTGGCCAGATCGCTCCGGCGCAGGTGACGAGCATCGAGCAGCGCGCGCTCACACCCTTCGAGCGCAGCAGCGCCAAAGAAGGCCCCTACCAGGTGCAGGAAGATTTGCAGGAGTCCATGCAAGCGCTGGTCGGCATCGTGCGCAACCAGAGCGAGATGGAGCAGGCGCTGCAGAAGCTGGCCGACTTCAGGCAGCGCGCGGGACAGGTGAAGGTCGGCGGCAACCGGGAGTACAACCCCGGCTGGCACACCGCGCTGGATCTGGAGAACCTGCTGACCGTGACCGAAGCGGTGGCGCGCTGCGCGCTCGAGCGCAAGGAGAGCCGCGGCGGTCACTTTCGCGAGGACTACCCGGAAAAGGATCCAGAGTGCGCCAAGTGGAACTCGGTGGTCACGCTCGGCAGCGACGGACAGATGCTTTTGCGCCGTGAGCCAATCAAGGAGCTGCCGCCCGAGCTGCAGCAGGTCGTCGAGGAGAACAAGTAATGGCCAAGGCGACGTTCCGTATTTGGAGAGGCGACCGCACCGCGGGCAGTCTCGTGGACTACCCGACCGAGGTCTCGGAAGGCATGGTCGTGCTGGACGCGGTGCATCGCATTCAGGCCGAACAAGCCGGCGATCTGGCCGTGCGCTGGAACTGCAAGGCTGGCAAATGCGGCTCCTGTTCGGCCGAAATCAACGGCATGCCGCGCCTGATGTGCATGACGCGCCTGGACGAGCTGGACCTGAGCCAGGTCGTCACCATCCAGCCCATGCACGCGTTTCCGATGATCAAGGATCTGGTGACCGACGTGTCCTGGAACTACGAGGTCAAAAAGCGGATCAAGAAGTTTGCGCCGCGCGCGCCCGACGCGCCCGACGGCACCTGGCGCATGCAGCAGGCGGACATCGACCGCGTGCAGGAGTTTCGCAAGTGCATCGAGTGCTTCCTGTGTCAGGACGTGTGTCACGTGCTGCGCGAGCACGACAAGCACGAAGAGTTCATCGGTCCGCGCTTCTTCGTCTACTCGGCCGCGCTCGAGATGCACCCGCTCGATACCCAGGATCGCCTGGCGGATCTGAAGCAAGCGCAGGGCATCGGCTACTGCAACATCACCAAGTGCTGCACCAAGGTCTGCCCCGAGAACATCACCATCACCGATAACGCGATCATCCCGCTCAAAGAGCGCGTGGCTGATCGCTTCTACGACCCGATCAAGAAGCTATTTCGCGTTTTCAAGGGGTGAGCCATGCCCGAGCTCAAGCCAATTCGTCGTGACGCAATCCCGAGAGCCTTCGAAAAAGCCGAGCGCTACCGACTGCTGAACGAACCTTTCGAATCGGAGAGCATCTGCCTCGACATCCTGGCGGTGGACCCCAGCCATGCCCAAGCCCTGGGCTGCCTGCTGCTCTCGCTGACCGATCAGTTCAGCCACGGGGCGGGGCAGGCCCTGGAGCGCGCGCGCGCCCTGCTCTCCCATTTCACGGGCGACTACGACAAGGCCTACTACTCCGGCATCATCAGCGAGCGCTTCGCCAAGCGGAAGCTGCGCGACGGCCACCCGGGCGCGCAGGCGCTGGCCTATGCCTACCTGCGCGAGGCCATGACCAGCTACGAAACCGCCGAACGGCTCGCGCCGAGCGGCAACGACGATGCCGTGCTGCGCTTCAACGCCTGCGTGCGCATGATCGAGCGCCACGGCCTCAGCGCTCCCGTGGTCGAAGAGCTCGAGCAACCGCTCGAATAGCTTGCCGCCTGCCATGTCCGCCCGGTCACGCCCCCCGACGGCTCGTGCCTGTGCCTGACCGGTGCCCCCGCCGCAGAGACGCTCGGCGACACTCGAACCCGACGCGCTGACCCCGCCGCGAGCCGGCGCAAGCACACGAATTTCGCGGCGTAAACGCCCGCCCGCCCACACCAGCTGCGCGCCGCGCACACGCGAGCTTATCGAAGCATTCGCACATTCTTTGGCGCTATGGGGCAGTGGACCCTAAGCTTCATGTTGCTGGTGCGCCTAGGTATCGCGCGCGGCAAGGTAGCCATGCGTCGCTTCTCTGCCAAACCATTGCTCATTCTCGCCGGTCTCGCTGCGTCCGTGCTGCCGAGCTGCGCCACCAACGACAGCATGATGTTCATCATCGGCGTCTACGCGCGCAAACAGGGCACCTGCAGCCCCACGCCGGAGGCCGATGCGCCCATTTGGGCGAACGGCACACTGGATCGACTGTTCGCCAGCGATTACACAGCGGCGCTACTGATCGGCAATCAAATCACCGAGCGCGGCTCGCGCGAACAGGTGCGCACCGAGACCTCGCGCGTCTCGCTCAAGGGCGCCGAAGTGCAGCTCGTGTCCGTGAAGGGCGAAGAGCTTGCGCCCGCTTTCTCCTCGACCGCGACCGGTTTCGTCGACGCTGCCAGCGGCACGGATCCGTCGCTCACGGTCATGTATGCCACGCTGATCCCCGGTTCGGTCGCCGCGGACCTGCCCCTCGGCACCGTGGTCGCCAAGGTGCGCGTGTTCGGCGACACGCTGGGCGGCGAGGACGTGGAGTCCTCCGAACTCTCCTTCCCGATCGAGGTATGCGAGGGCTGCCTGGTCGCGTACACGGCCTCTTCGCGCGACTTGGCCGCTGGCGGCACCGAGTACCAGTGCCTGGTCGCCACCGACGCCGCGGACACCCCGACCATCGACCTCCCCTGTGAGCTCGGCGTAGACCTGCCGGCTCCGTGCACCGTCTGCTCGGGCGTGTACGAGGTCTGCCTGCGCCCGGCGTGCAATCCGAGCATCACCTCGCCCGTCGCCTCCGACTGCCCGTGAGCAGGCTGGGGCTTCGGCCCGGGCTCGCGGCGCTGCTGGCCGCGTTGCTCCTGACCGCGCCCGGTCAGGCCAAGCCGCAGTGGAACGCGGGTTGGGAAACGGGGCTATGCGGCAGCGGTAGCTCGCTCGGGTTTTCGGAGCTGGGCTGGTGCAACGCGCTGCGCGGCGATCTGATGCTGCTGCGCGAGCGCAGCCGCGACTTTGGCCTCGGGCCGGCGTTGCGGGTCGGCAGCGTGAGCTTCGACGACTTTCGGCTCGGCGCGGGCCTGAGCATGCTCCTGCCCGTGCTGGAGTCTTTTCCGCTGGTGCTCGAGGCGGGGCCGCAGCTGCGCAACTTCGACGCGATCGGCGTGTACGGCAGCGTGTTCTTCGGCCTGCGCAGCTTCAACCACTACGGCAACTACGAGATGGCGAGCGGCCTGGTGCTGACCGCCGAGCACTCGTTCACTGACGGCACGCCGTCAGCGCTGTGGATCGTCGCGCGCATCGACGGCGCCTGGCTCGCGCTACCCTTCGTGTTCGCCTACAACGCCCTGCGCTGAAACCTTTTCGGCCCCGTTGCGAATGGAATCAACAGGAAGGCGGGGAGGCGGGGAGCGAGCAGCGAGCAGGATTTGGGTGCCAAGGCCCTAGCGCGCTCGCATTGCGCTGGCACGCATCGATTCGTTGCATTGCGACGCGAACGCTTCAAACGAAGCGGCGCCCATAAAACCTCCCCGCCTCCCTGTTGATCCCTGCTCGGGCGCCAAATAGACGAAAGGCGCCGAGCCCGAGGGCCCAGCGCCTTTGCGTTTGCGAAGCTCGAAAGAATCAGTTCGAGAAGAAGATCGCTTCGATCTCGTTCTTCACTTCTTCCTCGGTCTGCTTGCGGGCGATCGCGATCTCCTTGACGATCAGCGTGCGCGCCGTGTCGAGCATGCGACGCTCGCCGAACGACAGCTGCTTGTTCGCCTTCAGGCGATACAAGTCACGCAGCACCTCGGCCACGTCGTAGATCGAGCCCGTCTTGATCTTGTCCATGAAACCGCGATAACGGCGGTTCCAAGTCTGCGTGTCGAAGCCGATCGTGCGCTCCTTCAGGATGTCGAAGATCTCGCGGATTTCCTGCTCGCTGATCACCTGGCGCAGGCCAACTGCATTGGCATTCGAAACGGGCACCATGATGCGGCGATCCGTGTCCAAGATTCGCAGCACGTAGAAGCGCTGACGAGTTCCGGCGATGTCCTTCTCATCGATGCTGACGACTTCCGCAACGCCTTGCGCTGGGTAAACCGCCTTATCGCCGACCTTGAACTCAACTTCCTGGCTTGACTGCATGACGACTCCTTGTGACGCGGGGGTAGTGGTAGACCCTCGCCCGCTTCGTGGTGCTAGAGAGGCACTCGAAGCGATGATTTGTTCCGAGCTGGACGAGTTATGTCCCTTTGTTCCCATTTCTCGGCGTAATTGAATGGCGCGAGCTGAACGGTCGGGGCATGAACTTCATTCCAACGTCGGGAGACGCGAAACTCGGTGGAAACGAGCTTTGCTTCCTGGCAGCCTGTTTTTGGTCAGGATTCGCCAGGCGCGGCACTGTAGTTGCTGGCGACGAATGTGTCAAGAAACCCGCTCGAATTTGCAAGTTCTGTGGGAAATTTGCATGATTGTTTTCCACCCTGCACAGATCCGATTTGCGACCGCCGCCATTCGATGCGCAACGGGTAGCGCGCATTCCTTGCGACCGGAATAACGACTCTGCCCGAGACCGAGTTTCTCGACGGCTTCGCTGGTGTCTCGTTGGCGGTCTCGTTGGCGGTGGGGCCCAGCCCCAACCTGGACGATGGACTAGGCGCCAAACCTAGACGATCAGGCAGTTACTAACCGCTCTAGCAGTCCAAAGCGCACGCCTCGATCCGAGACGATCAGCTGTTTCGCGCCTGCACGGCGCAGAATCTCACGGACGATCAGCGCTCCCGCCACGATCACATCGGCGCGTTTTGGCTCGAGTCCCGGCAAGTCTTTTCGCACGGCAAATGGCAGCGCAGCCAGGCTCGTGCACAGCCGTTCAACGGCGCTGAGCGTCAGTGCAGCCCCGTGCACGCGAGCGCCATCGTAGGGCGCAAGCCCCAACTCGACCGCCTTCAGGGTCGTGACCGTGCCGGCCACACCCAGCAGGATGGTCGTCGCGGCGGCACGAGCCGGGGCGGCGAGCAGCGGCGCGGCCGTCGTCAGCGCTTGCGCGATGTCGGCCTCGATGGCCGTCAGCTCCTGGGCGCTCGGGGGATCGCTGTTCACGTGGCGCTCGAACAAGCGCACGCTGCCGATGTCGAGGCTCACGCGCTCTTGGGGCAGCCCGCTGCCGTCGGCTCGACCCAAGATCAGCTCCGTGCTGCCGCCGCCGATGTCGAACACGAGCAGCTCGCCCTCCACGTCGAGGCCACTGAGCGCGCCACGGAAGGTGAGCGCCGCTTCTTCGTCGCCGGCAATCACGCGCGGCCTCACTCCCAGCACGCGCTCGGCCTCGTCCAGGAATGCGGCAGCGCCCGCCGCGTCACGCAGCGCGCTCGTGCCCACCACGTCCAGCCGCGCCACGGCGTGAGCGCGCAGCGCTTCGGCATAGTCGCGCAGGCAGCCGAGCGTGCGCTCACTGGCGGCGGCGTCTAGTCGGCGCGACTTGTCGACGCCTTCACCGAGTCGAGTGATGGTTGCTCGCTCCAAGATTGGGCGCAGGGCGCTGGCCTGCGGCGCGGCGGCGGCGTCCAGCGCGGCGATCGTGAGCAGGACCGAGTTGGTCCCGATGTCGATCGCCGCGATGGTGCCGAGCTCGGAGCGGGCTTCGTGCCCCGGCGCGCGCTCTCGATCGGTCAGCTTACTTGTTCGCCAGGCTCTTGAGGTTGAGCATCTCTTCCACGTTGGGCTGAACGACCAGCTCGACGCGGCGGTTCTTGCTGCGACCCTCGTCGGTATCGTTGGTGGCCACGGGTCCCGTGTCGCCGAAACCGGCGGCGCTCCAGTAGGCAGGCGTCAGGCCCGAGCCGGTCGGCTGGGGCGTGGTCAAGAGCACGAGCACGCTACGCGCTCGCATCGCCGAAAGGCCCCAGTTGTCCTTGAAGGGGCCGCCCGCGAGCGGCTTCGAATCGGTGTAGCCGGCGACCTGGAACTGACGCTTGGAGAGATCGGCGTCGTTGCGGATCACTTCACCGACCTGCAAGAGGATCTTCTTGCCTTCGTCCTTCAGCGTTTCCCTGCCGGAATCGAACAGCACGTCACCCGGCAGCTGGATCAGCATGCGGTTGTTGCGCACTTCCACCTTCAGGCCCAGCTGCGTCAGCTTCTGCAGCTTGCTCTGCAGGAGCTCGAAGCGCTTGCGGATACCGTCGAGCTGCTCGGTGCGGCGCGCGTACTCCTCGAGCGCCTTGCGCTGCTCGGCAATGCTGGCGTTCGCGTTCTCCAGGTTGATGCCGCGCTCGGTGAGCTGCTTCTTCAGCTCCTCGATCTCCTTGATGGCGGCGGCGTTGTCGGCCTGCGCCTTTTTGTGCGCGTCCTGCTGCGCCTTGAGGTCTGCTGCGAGCTTCTCGTTCTCGCGCACCTTCTGGTCCCACTCTTCTTGGGAGTAGCCGCATGCCGACAGCGACAGCGACGTCATCAGGATGAAGGGCAACGTGCTCATACGGGCTAGACGTGAGAGGTGCATGACTTGCTTCTTGCTCCGACTGATGGGACCGAAAAACCGACTTCGCTCGCGCTCTCAGCGAACACCGCCGGGCAGCGAGCGACGCGAACCTAGTTGCTTCGCCGAAGCGGTGGAAGGGCGATCGCCGCTTGGCTTTCCGGCCCAATTTGCGGAGTGCGGCGGAGGGCTCCGCGCGCCGAGCGGGAAGCCAGAGTGCGCGCGCCTAACACGCTGAAACAATTCTGAATTCTGTGTGCCGCTGCAGAACTAACGCGGCTTCTAGTAGGGGGCGTCTGTTCACTGCACAAGTGGTGTGTTTGAAATGATTGCGTAGTCGAGTGGGCGGTTTCTTCCGGTCGTTCCAAAGCGCAAATGAATTTTTTTCGTTGACACATCACACTAGGTGGCAATATACGTCGTGCAACATACCCTCGGGCTGCCGGCACTCACGCCGACTCCCCGAATGCCTGGGAGGCAAACGAAAATGGCTGCTAAGAAGACCAAGACCAAGTCCGCTCGTAAACCCGCTGCCAAGAAGGCGCCGAAAGTCGCGAAGAAGCGCGGCGCCAAGAAGTCCGCCAAGAAGGCGGGCAAGCGCAAGAAGAAGGCTGCCAAGAAGGCCTGATATGCGCGGGTTCCGAGCGCAGCGGCAGGCCTTCACGGCTGGTCACTGAGCTCGGACTCGGGTTGCCGGTGTCTCCCGTGAGCCTCGTGCTCACCCTCGAGCCCGGCACCGAGCACGCGGACGGATCGTCACTCGTTGACGCCGTCCGCGTGCTCGGGGACCGAATGAGCCACTCGCCGTAACCGGGCCCCACGCCCGCCTCTGTACGGCCCCCAGCATCCGTCACTGACCATCGTCGTCTTCCGACTCTTCACGGCTTCCGAATCAACAGGGAGGCGAGGAGGCGGGGAGTATTTTTGGGTCGCCGTGACGTTGCGAAGCTCGCGCGCCCAGCACAGCCACGGTTCGTTTGGTTGGCGCAGTGTCGTTTGGCTCGATCGCGTCGCACAGGGCGATTGCGGTTCGAGCCGCGCGACGCAAGTGCCGTCATGGCTTGGCGCAACCAAACCTCCCCGCCTCCCCGCCTCCCTGTTGATTCCTCGCACAGAGCGACCCGAGGACGCTACGGCAGTTTCTGCAAGGGGGGCTGCGGAGTGGCAGCCCCTGCGTGGGTTAGTCGCCGAGGTAGAGCTTGAGGGAGGCGGCGGCTTCGCGTCGATCGAAGGCGACGCTCTGCAGCTCGTCGCGCTTGGAGATGTCTTCGAAGAGCTGCGTCAGGAAGCCGTGGAAGGCCATGCACTCGTCGATGGCGGCCTCCAGGCGCGTGGGGTCGACCAGGTCGGTGTCTTCGAGCCCGGACAGCGCCGCCATGAACGAGTCGAAGCGCGGATAGTCGCTCGAGCGGAGCAGCGGGTAACCCATGGCACGGAAGTAGGCCAAAAACTCGCGCACGTATTGAAAGTTGTAGAGCGCGGCCCAGCGATCGTCGGTGGGTGAGTGCACGGCCTTGCTGGAAAAAGCGCGTACGATCTGCGCGAACATCCACACGTCGCGGCGCAGGCGCTCGCTGGTTTCGCGACGCGCTGCCTGATCGTCGAACACGCCGCCCTCTTCGAGCGTGACGCCGAGCGCTTTGCCCAGAAAGAGCACGGCGTTTTGCAACGCGGGCCGCAGGTTGGCGACGCTGGCGCCGACGCGCTGGCGAAATTCCTTGGCGTTGAGCTCGACGTCAGGCGCCGGGATGTCGTGCTGAAAGGCACGGCGCATCTCGAGCCGCAAGCTGCCGGCTATGCCTTCGAGCGCGCTCTTGATGCCGATCAGCCGGTGGCCAGAGGCGCGCAGCGTGGCGGTGCGCTCGCGAATTTGCGAGGCGGGTATGCCCATCAGATCGCGCTCGAAGCTCTCCGAGAGCAGCTCGCCGGAGCGCTGGCGCAGATAGTCGCTGAGCGCCCGCGCGTCGGAGCGCAGCACGCTGAGCACCAGGTAGGTGCTGCCCGCCTGCTCCCGGCGCTTGCCCTGGTCATTCAGGATGCGCGTGAGCAGCGTGAGGTAGCGCAGCATGCGAAACAGCGACAGGAACGTCAGCGCCACCAGGCGGTGCGCCTCGGGGCCCGGCACGCTGCGGATCAGCTCCAGCACCTGCGCGCTCTTGATGCGATCGAACTCGGGCCGGAACTCCAGGGCGTTCAGCGGGTTGAAGAAGGCACTGCGATCGATCTCCCGGTAGACGCCCGACAGCGCGGCATGAAACAGCCGAAACGGCACGCGCTGGCTGCGCATCAGCCCCTCCACCACTTCGGCGCCCGCCGTGAGCCCGTGGCGCAGCGTGATCAGGCTGTCTTCGGGCGTGTTTTGCGTCGAGCGCTGGCTGAGCAGGCGCGAGCGTGCGTTGTCCTCCGGTAACACCGTCTCGAGATAGCGATGAAAGACGAAGGCGCGATCGGCCGAGCCGAGCAGCTGGCGCGCCAGCGAGATGCCGCGCGCCAGGCCGTCGTGGAAGACGCCCAGCGCGTGCCGAAAATCCAAGCCCACGATCGCGGTGCGGCGCGGCGGACCGGGATGATTGCGCGGGTTGGAGAAGCAGGCGGCCGCCTTGAGCAGCACCTCGAACTCGAACAGCGCTTCGTCTTTGCCTTCGAGCTCGAGCGCGCCGAGCCAGGCTTCGCGCTGCGAGCGCTGCTCGCGCTGCAGCGCACGCGTCTCGCTGAGCAGCGTCTGATACGGATCGTCGGCCGCCGCCAGCGGGAAAAGGCTTCTGCGCGGCGCGATCGAAGTCACGTCAATTCAGGTTGTAAGGATAGTTGACGGTGCTGTCCATGCCGCGTGACGACGGCGGAAACTTGATGGCTTGCACGGCCTTGATCGCGCACTCGACGACCACCGGCGACTTCAAGGTCGAGCGCTCTTGGTTGAGCTCGGCCTTCTTCACCTTGCCTTCGGGATCGATCACGAAGTGGATCACCATGTCACCCTTCAGGTCGGGCAGATCCTTTTTGGCCTTGTCCATGCAGTCCCGCACCGGCTGGCGGTTGTCCTTCACGACCTTCGCGATGACCTCCATGGTGCGCGTCTCGGTCTTGCCCTCGGCGCCGGGCGGCACCTTTTCGTTCTTGGCCTCGGCCTCGCCGGCCCAGGCGCCTTCCTCGGCGTCGGCGGCGGGTTTGTCGGTGGCCGGCTCGGCGGGAGCAGGCGACTCGGCAGCCGGCGCGTCAGCAGCCGTCTGCGGCGGGGGTGTGGCTTCTCCACCACACGCCAAAACCAAAAGCGGAACCACCACGACCAGCGCTCGCTTCATGACTCGTGACTAAACACCCTAAGCGGGTGCGCCACAAGTCCTGTGGCGGCTCCGAATTACGCTCCTCGAGGACCCAGATTTTTTCACAGGAAGGGCAGAAGGACAGAAGGATTGGGGGCGCACAGTTGGAGCGGCCATCGCGTTGCTCCATACGTTCACGTACAGCTCGCCAAAGGACCGTCCATAGCGACGCGAGCGCGGCGTTGACGACGCGGCGCCACACTC
>DATDEV010000665.1:0-2839 GCA_036522995.1 Polyangiaceae bacterium | reverse complement strand
CAGCAGGCTCTGGATGACGTCGATCTTCGACGACACCTTGGAGCCACCGATGATCGACACGAACGGGCGCTTGGGGTCGGTGAGCGCGCCGCCCAGGTAGTCGAGCTCCTTCTTCATCAGGTAGCCGGAGGCCGCCTGCGCTACGAACTTCACGATGCCCTCGGTCGAGGCATGGGCGCGGTGGGCGCTGCCGAAGGCGTCGTTGACGTACACGTCGGCGAGCTCGGCCAGTTGCTTCGCGAAGGCAGGGTCGTTGGCCTCCTCGGCAGCGTGGAAGCGGAGGTTCTCCAGTAGCAGCACGTCGCCGCCGCTCAGCGCCGCGACCGCCTGCTTGGCGGGCTCGCCCACGCAGTCGTCGGCGAACTTGACGTCGATGCCGAGCAGCACGCCGAGTGCCTTGGCCACCGGAGCCAGGCTCTGGTCTGCCACGCGCTTGCCATCCGGGCGGCCGAGGTGGCTCATCAGGATCGTCTTGGCGCCCTTCTCGCGCAGGTACTTGATCGTCGGCAGCGACTCCTTCAAACGCTTGTCGCTCTCCACCACGCCATCCTTGAGTGGCACGTTGAAGTCGACGCGCACGATGACGCGCTTGCCCGAAAGGTTGAGGTCTTCGACGAAGAGTTTGTTTTGAGTGCTCACGACGCTCGCGGTAGCAAGTCTTCCTCCAGGGATCCACGTGGCGCCTCGAAACCCTCTCGCAAATTGACCTAAGTTCATGACTTCAATGGTAAATATTGCCTTTGGTGCGCTGATCGCGCCGCTGCTGCTTCTGGCGTGTGGTCGGGAGGCCGGGCCTAGTGCCGAGCGGAATCGGCCCGCCGCCGCCGCAGCTGCGGCGGCTCCGTCGACGTCGCCCGGCGACGCTCCTGCCTCGCCGGCGCGGAGCGACGCTGTTCCGTCGACTTCGCCCAGCCCTGATCCCGAAGTCGCGGTCCAGCTGCGGCGCGCCACCGCAGAGCAGCTGCTCGCCCAGGTGCGAGCGAGTGGGAGGAAGGCGACACTGGTGAACGCTTGGGCGAGCTGGTGCGGACCGTGTCGCCGGGAGGTGCCGATGCTGCAGGCGCTGGCCATCAACCTGAAGCCGCAGGGGGTCGGTGTCGTGCTGGTGTCGGTCGACGATCCCAAGGACGAAGCGAAGGCGCTCTCGTTCTTGAAGGACAACGGCATCACGCTCCCGAGCTACCTGGTGGAAGGCAGCGTCAGCGACTTCAAACGCGGCATTAATCCGCGCTGGCCCGGCATGCTGCCGGCCTCGTTCCTGTTCGACGAAAGCGGCAGACTCGTGCATTTCTGGGGTGGCGAAGCTTTCGAAAATGAAATCGTGCCGGTGGTAGAAGCCTTCTTGGCTGGCCGCAGCGTTGCGCCGGAGACGCGCTACGGCCTCGCTCCCGGCAAGACCGAGCAATAGACCGCGCGTCCCTGGCTGAGACCGCTGAGTAGCGTCGGGTGTTTCAAAGCGGAACGCGCAGGCGCTGCGGCCACGCCAAGCCCGCGAAATGTCGCTTGGTCCAGTGCTTGCTCTAGCGGCTGGTCACATGGCTTCGACTCCTGAGTTTCCGAGAACGTGGTCCTTCGAACCCGCTGGGCGGCTGGTGCATTTGCGCTGGGCAGTGGGCGAGCTTGCGCTCGGCATCGAGACTCCGAGCGCGGCGCTGGACGCCGCGGAGCGCGCGCTGGGTATTTTCGGTCAGCGCGCGACCGCGCTGCTCGAAAGCTTGGAGGACGAGGGCGAGCAGCTGGACGACGCCTGCTTCGCCGCCCGAGTCGGGATCGGCGAGGCCCTGGCTTCGCTTGGCCAGGCGCGCCCGCTGCGCGTGGAGCGCGTGAGCTCGCTGCACGACGCGCGCCGCAAGCTCCACCGTGCGCTGGTGATCGTCGCGGAAGCTTTGGCGCGCGAAGCCGGGGCGCGTAATAGCGCGGTGTCGGGTTTCGACTCGCCCGAGCTCGGCTCACTGCTCGCGCTGCGCCAGATGTTCAGCGCCTTTCGCGGCAGCCTGATCTCGGCGGGCGAAGAGCGCTCGCGCCTGAGCTGGGCCCTGGAGGTGGCGGCGGCCGAGCTGTCGATCCTGCGCGCCAACCCGGCGGTCTCCGACTTGCCCGTGCGCTCGCAGCAGCTCATCCACGAGCTGTCGAAGCGCGTCAGCGACTGGGGTCTGAAGCAGGCCGATCCGGTGCTCGGTCGCGCACTGTACCGTGAAGCTTTCACGGTGCCCGAGATCGCGCTGGAGCTGAGCGCGCATCCACTGCTGATCGAGCACGACGAGCGCGCACTATCCGAGCTGTCCGCGCTGCTGGCCAACGAGCCTGCCAGCAAGCTGCTCGACGGCCAGCTGCTGGCTCAGCTCAACGCGCTGCGCGGGCTCGATGCCGAGCTCGATCGCCAGGAGCTCAACCTGCTTTACGGCGCGGCCGGCGTGCTCGGCACCCTGAGCTTGCGCGTTGCCGATCTGCGCGCTCGGCTGTCACGGCCACTGCGCAGCGCCGCCTCCTGGTCTTGAGCTGCTAGGTGAGGGGCCCGGTCCAGTCGAAGCGGCGCTCGTAGACCGAATCCTGGCCTAGCGCCAGGCGATCCATGGCCTCGTTGCCGAGCCGATCGACGTGCTCGTTGCCGGCGTGACCGGAGTGGCCCGCGACCCATCGAAACTCGACCGCGCGCCCGGCGAGCAGCTCGTCGAGCTTCTGGATCAGATCCAGGTTCTTCAGCGGATCGCCCTTGCGCTTCCAGCCATTCTTCTTCCAGCCGGCCATCCACTCTGTGCAGCAGCCGATGACGTACTTGCTGTCACTCACCACCAGCATCTGCGTGTCGAGCTTCTTCACCGCTTCGAGCGCTGCGATC
>DATDEV010000664.1:0-5059 GCA_036522995.1 Polyangiaceae bacterium | reverse complement strand
CCGATCGCCGAGCGCTGCACCTGCTCACCCGGCTGCTCGCCAAGCGCGGCTGCGGCCCGAAAAAGGCCGAAGACTGCTTCGCGTGCCTGCGCGACCCGCCAGACCAACTCACGGCCAGCATCAACGCCGCCAAATCGCGCCCCTCGCCCAGCTACTGACCCCGGGGAGCAAGCGGTGCTACGCCGTGCTAGCGACGCACACGCTGAACTAGCGACCAGCCGCCGAGCGCCACCAGTCCGGCAAGCACGCCGACCAGCAGCTCGAACAGCAGCGGTGCGCCCAGCGCCAGCAGCGGCCCCACGAAGCTGATGCTGCGCGCCGACTCGGCGTGCTCGTGCACCCAATGCAGCACGCCAGGCATGGCGTGGGCGAGGATGCCTCCGCCCACCAAAAACATGGCGATCGTGCCGGCGATCGACAACCCGCGCATCAGCAGCGGGGCTGCCAAGAGAATAGCGGTGCCCAGGCTGCCTTGCACGGCGGCGAGCGCCGAGCGAGCGCGCGCGGCGCGCTGCTGCAGGTAAAGGCCCAGGTCGTCGAGCTTGACGATGCCCGCGACCAATCCATAGACGCCGACCGTCATCAGCAGAGACAAGCCGCACAGCACGGCCACGCGCGTGCCGAAGGGTGAGGTTGCGACAGTGCCGAGCGCGATGGTCACGATCTCCGCCGAGAGCACGAAGTCGGTGCGGATGGCGCCCTTGATCTTGTCTTTTTCGAGCGTCACCAGGTCCACGTTCTCGCGCTCGGCCTGGCGTACTCGCTCGCGTTCGGCCGCGCCCTCGTCGTCGCCCTCGTGGCTGGAGTGCAGACGGTGGTGCAGGAGCTTCTCGCAGCCTTCGAAGCACAAGAAGGTGCCGCCCACCATCAGCAGAGGCGTGATGGCCCACGGCGCCAGTGCACTGATGGCGAGCGCGGCCGGTACCAAGATAGCCTTGTTCACCAGCGAGCCCTTGGCGACCGCCCACACCACGGGCAGCTCGCGCTCGGCTCGCACGCCGGCGACCTGCTGTGCGTTCAGGGCCAGATCGTCGCCGAGCACGCCGGCCGTCTTCTTGGTGGCTACTTTGGTCAAGACGGCGACGTCGTCGAGCAGGCTGGCGATGTCGTCGATGACTGCAAACAGGCTGGCGCTGGGCATGGAAGATTCGCGCGGGAGGCTAGCGCTGTCTGATCGCAGCATGCAATCGCGATAACGCGAATGGGCCGAATCGACTCACGCTGGGCTGCGTGAGCGCTGCCCGGCCTTCAGCGCGTCTCTGCCTCAATCTCTTGCAGCTGTCGTTGCTGCTCGGCCTGGCGCTTGTTCATGCGCTCCACCGCGCTCTTGGCGTCGTCGAGCAGCGCGTTCGGCGAGGCTAGCGCCCCCGCGCCTGCGACTCCCGTCGAGCGGCGCACGTAGCCCAGGTAGGCGCCCGTCAGCAGCACCGCCGCGCCCAGCACGATCGCCCAGCGCGTCACGCCGCGTAGGCCGTTGGGTAGCAGTCGATAGACCAGGACCAGCAGCAGCGCCACGCCGAAGCCCGCCGCAAACGACGGCCATTGGGGCTGAAACGAGGTCACGTTGTCGAGCGTGGGGTACTCGCCCAAAGAGTCGGTGCCATTCAGCAGCACCACCGCCGCCTTGGGACGATCGGCCTCCGGCACTGACGCCAGAGACGAAACGATGTGGACACGACCCTCGCCATCGATCCAGCGATAGAAAGACTGGTCCTGACCCTGCTTTGGTTCCACCGTTCTGGAGCGTCGCACGGCTCGGCACGCCCCTCAATCGGGCAGCCCGAAATTCGGCCATCGCGATTGCAATCGTGTGAGCTCGCCAGCTAAGAAGCCCTGCCTTGAGATGACTACCTTTCTCTCTACCATGCCTGCCGCCTACGCCGCCGCCTTCTCGGCCCAGGAGGCCGCCGAGCACGCGCGCATCGTCGGGCGGCGCGCCGCCCGGCTCGCCCACGCCGAGAGCGTGAAGACCGCCAGCGGCTCCTGCGTGTGCGTGGTAGCCGACGATCGCCCTGGCCTGCTCTCGCTGGTGACCGACGCGCTCCTGGCGCAGGGCGTCGGCATCCGCAGCGGTGTGGCTTTCTGTCGACAGCGTCCCGACGGTCGAGCCGAGGCAGTCGACTTCTTCGTGCTCGAGCGGCCAGGCTCGGACGTCGGGGTCGAGCTCGAGCTCGATGCCGCCGACCTGGCGGCCTTCTTACAAAGCTTGAGCGAGCTGATCTCGGAGGACATCCAGGCCATCGCTCGCGTGAGCTCGGCCTCGGTGCCACCCATACCGAAGTCGCGTGTGTACTTCGAGCTCGAGGCGCTGCGCCGCGGCGAGCAGGTGCTCTTGGTCGAGGCGCCCGATTCGCCGGGGCTGCTGCATGCCATCACCAGCGCGCTGTACTCGCAGGCGGTTCGCATTCTCTCCTGCCAGATCGGTACCGAAGGCGGGGTGGCTCGCGATCGCTTCGAGGTGGCGAGCAGCGACGGCCGGCCGCTCACCTCCGTCCAGCTCTGCGACGTACAGCTGGCCATCCTCGACGCCCTCCCGCAGCGCCGAAGCTGACACCGCTTGCGCGCTCGCGTGGCCGCCGCTACGCCTGCGCCGATGAGCACCGGCGAGCCCCCGTTCGTCCCCTATGAACGCATTGGCGGCGAGCCCGCCGTGCGCGCGCTCACCGAACGCTTTTACGACGCGATGGACGAGGTCGAGCCGGAGCTTGCGGCCCTGCATCCGCTCGAGCAGGGCAAGGTCAGCCGGGCCTCGCGCGATCGCTTCGGCCTGTTCCTGATTGGCTGGCTGGGCGGACCGCAGGACTACATGCAGCTGCATGGTCACCCGCGGCTACGCATGCGCCACGGCCACGTGCCGATCAACGAGCGCATGCGTGATGCCTGGCTGCGCTGCATGAACGTGGCGCTGGCCGACCCGAGCGTCGACCCCGACCTGCGCGCCTTCCTCGAGCAGCGCTTCGCCGAGCTAGCGGACTTCCTGCGCAACCAAGCCTAGCGACTTCGTAACGTGCAGCCCAAGACGAGCCGTCAGCTGCCTGCTCCCAGTAGCTGCAGGAGCCAGGGGACGAGCAGCGCGGTGATCAGGCCGGATAGACCCATGGCCAGGCCCGAGTAGGCGCTGGCCTCGGGGGACGTGCGATACAGCGACGCCGTACCGATGCCGTGCGCTGCGGTGCCGGTCGCGATGCCGCGCACGCGCGGATCGCGTGTCCCCAGCAGATCGAGCAGCAGGGGACCGAAGGTGGCACCGACGATGCCGCTGGCGACCACCAGCGCCGCAGTGAGCTCGGGCGCCGCGCCTACTTTTTCGGCGATGCCAATCGCGATCGGAGTGGTTGCCGACTTGGGCGCCAGGCTGCGCACGAGCAGCTCGCTGGCGCCCGTCCAGCGCGCCAGCAGCACGGCCGAGATGATAGAGGTGAAGGCGCCCGCCGTGACCGCGACCAGCACCGGCCACGCCAGGCGCGACAGCCTGGGCAGCTCCCGCGCGAGCGGCACCGCCAGTGCCACCGTGGCCGGCCCGAGCAACCAGAGCAGCAGCCGCGCGCTGTCGGCGTAGCGCGCGTAGCTCACATCCAACAGCTGCAGCACGGCGATGACCAGGGCGGCAGACAGCGCCACCGGGTTCAGCAGCGGGTGCTCGCCGCCGCGGCGCTGCACGGCGCGAGCCAGCTCGTAGGCCGCCAGCGTGAGCAGCAAGCCAGGCAGCGGCGTGGACCAGAGTCGCTCACTCATGCTGGGCCCTTCGGACCAGCGCGCGCTTGCAGCGCCAGGCAGGCGCGCAGCGTCAGCGCCGTCACGGCCATCGAGAGCAGCGTGCCGAGCAGCAGAGTGCACAAAACGGGTAGCCACGCCGCGCGCAGGCTGCTGGCAAACTGCACCACGCCCACTCCGGCGGGTACGAACAGCAGCGGCATGTGCCGGAGCAGCGCTGCGGAGGCGTCCTCCAGCGACGCCCAGCGGCGCCGCGTCGCCCCCAGCAGCCCCGCCAGCAGCGCCATGCCCACCACGCCGCCGGGCAGCGGTAGGCGCAGCAGCTGCGACGCGAGCTCGCCCGCCAAGAGTCCCAAGAGCAGGACAAGCAGGCCCAGCGGCATACCTGCGCTCACGAGCGCTGCTCGAGCGCTATCAGGGTCGACATATCGGAGCTTGCCAGTAGCAGCTGCAGCGCTCTCGTCAGGCCATCGGCGTCCAGCTGATCGAAGCGCTCGGGCAGCGGGCTATCCAGGTCGAGCACTCCGAGCAGCTCTCCCTCCTTCAAAAGCGGCAGCACCAGCTCCGAGCGCGACGCCGCGTCGCAGGCGATATGTCCCGGAAAAGCGTGGACGTCGGGCACGATCAGCGTGCGTCGCTGCGCGGCTGCCGTGCCGCACACGCCGCGGCCGAGCGCGATGCGCACGCAAGCGACCTTGCCCTGAAACGGGCCCAGTACCAGCTCGCCGCCGCGTAGGAAGTAGAAGCCGACCCAGTTCAGGTCAGGTAGCGCCTCGTTGAGCAGCGCCGCCATGTTGGCGGTGTTGGCGAGCCCGTCGCGCTCGCCCGCCAGCAGCCCCGCCAGTTGCTCGTTCAGCTCTGCGTAAACGACGGATTTGGACGGGCTGGCGGCGAACGAGCGCTGCACCACGAACATGCCTCGCAAGTCTATCCGGTTCGACGACGCAATGCACCTGTCGGCCCGGGGGCATTGGGCGTGGGCGAGGAGAGCCTGGAGCTGGAAGGGGCTCCGATCGACGACGCTGCCCAGGTGCGCTTCTGACGCGGTGGCGGGTGTCGGCAGCATCGTTAAGGGGATCGTGTCGAGTTGTGATTGGCTTGTGAGCAGAATAGTCCGCTGAGCTGTCGGGGCGACCCCCACATTGCCTCGGGAGACTTACAGTCCATAGCTGCGCAACGTGAGCAGGTCGGCGGGACGCGTCGGGTCGTCGGCGTCCACGATTGCCAGCCATTCATCTTCGCTGGCGGCCGGGCAGATGCCTTCCACCTTGTCCCGCAGCGGGCTGCCGTCTTCGCTTTCGATCAGCGCGTAGCGTGGCTGTTCCGTAAGCAGTCCAAAGCTCGC
>DATDEV010000663.1:0-6919 GCA_036522995.1 Polyangiaceae bacterium | reverse complement strand
GATACGGCGACGAGGAGTCGCGTGCGGATCGCAACCCTAACGGCTCGCTCCCCGCCTCCCCGCCTCCCTGTTAACGCTCGGAAAGCCGCTGAACGCGCCGCGGCGCCGCTCAGTCTTCGGACGAGGCGAGGCGCTGCTCGATGGCTTCGAGGTGAGCGGAGACTTGCGGATCGCGCTGGCGCAACGCTTCGACGCGCCGCACAGCGCTCATCACGGTCGTGTGGTCGCGGTTACCGAAGGCGCGGCCCAGCTCGGGGAAGCTGCACTTCAGACGCTGGCGGCACAGGTACATAGCCACCTGGCGCGCGAAGGCGACGCTCTTGTGGCGATCCTTGCTGAGCAGCTCCGAGTTCGACAGTCGAAAGTGGCTGCAGACCGCGCGCTGGATGTCTTCGACGCTCATCACGTCGGTCCGGCGTGGCGACACCGTGTTCATCTCGCTGCGCGTGAACTCTTCGTCGATGGGGCGACCGGTGAGCGACGACTTCGCCGCCAGGCGAATCAGCGCGCCTTCCAGCTCGCGCACGTTGCTCTGGATGTTTTGGGCCAGCATCACGGCGACCTCGTCGGACAGCGGGATGCCCTCGAGCTCGGCCTTCTTGCGCACGATGGCGACGCGCGTCTCGAGCTGCGGCACCTGAATGTCGGCCACCAGGCCGCTGGTGAAGCGAGACACCAGGCGCTCGGGCATGCGCTGCAGCTGCTGCGGATATTTGTCGCTGGTGACGATGATCGGCCGATCGGCGTCGTGCAGCGCATTGAAGGTGTGGAAGAACTCTTCCTGCGTCTGCTCGCGACCGGCCAGGAACTGAATGTCGTCGACCAGCAGCAGGTCGCAGTCGCTGCGGTAGCGCGCCCGGAACTCGTCCATCTTGTGGTGCTGCAGCGCCTCGATGAACTCGTTGGTGAAATGCTCGGCCGACACGTACACCACGCGCGCGTCGGGGCGCTCTTCGAGCACCTTGTGCGCGATGGCGTGCACCAGGTGCGTCTTACCTAGCCCGGTGCCGCCGGCAATGAACAGCGGGTTGTAGCGGGGGCCGCCGCCACCAGCCGAGGCGAAGGCCGCAGCGTGGGCCAGCTCGTTCGAGGGACCGACCACGAAGTTCGGGAAGGTGTACTTCGAGTTCAGCGTCGCCAAAAATTGCGCGCGAGAGTACCGCGAGGAGGGCCGCTCCGAGCGACGAGGCGAGGCCTGCACGCCTTCGGGTCGATTCGGACGGGGCAACGCGCGCTTGGGCTCGCACACCGGCCGCGCCAGGCGATTGGAGATGGCCCAGGTCACGCGCAGCGCGACGCTCGGCTCGCCGCTGAGGCGACCCAGGTTCGTCAGCAGGTCGGGCAGGAAGTGCGCCTTCACCCAGTCACGCACGAACTCGTCGCGCGCGGTCAGGCCGAGCACGCCGTGCTCGAAGCCGTCGAACTGGATGCTGGTGAACCACTGCTCGAACGATGCAGGCGAGCGCCCGCGAGTGTGCTCGAGCGCTTGACTGAACAGGCTTTCGCCGGCGGGCGGCGCAGGGGTTGTTTCCAAATCCATCACGAAAGTAGCATCCCCAAATTATCCACAGGGCTGTGGACACCCGAAACCCTTGCCATGGCTGCTGTCGTCTTCGGCCGCTGGGGGAGAGCCCTCAGCCTGCTCTGCGTCGGGGTTGTCACGAGCGTCGTACCGAACGTTTCCCCGGTCGCACTCGGGTTGGTCACCGCGGGGTGACTCCCTCGTGCGAAGGGAGGGGCAGCTAGCACTGACCTCGAACAAAGTTCAACCAGGAGATTTTCGAAACGCCGGAAGTGACCAAATTACCGCGCCCACCGCGGACACCAAAGTTTGGTGCGGATGAGTTTGTCAGCGCGTGCCCAGAACAGAGATCAGTAACTCTGCAGACCTATGCGACATTCCGTTGCTGCGCCGACACCGCCGCGTGCGTTGGGCGTCAACTTTGTTGGTTTTGCACGTCAAGGGTCGAATGGCAGGCGCGCGCCGATCGTCGTAAGGGCTGGCCGAACGGCCGTCACGGACGTGCGACTCGCACGGATTTCTTGGCCATTGATGGCTGGCGCCGCTAAGGGCCATCAGTCGCTCCCGCTCCACACCATGCGATCGTACTCCTCAGCGTCCTTGCGCCAGCACGGCGTGGCAGCGAAAGCCGCCATCGCATGTATGTGCGCTTGCTTTTCCTGGAGCACGGTCGTTCAGGCTGAGCCGAGCGATCTGCCTCCGGAAGTTGGCTACAACTACGACGAGGTCGAGACGGCGCGCATCATCGGCAAGAACGGAGCGGACCGCGCGCTGGGCAGCTCGGTGAGCGCGCTGTTCAACAATCCAGCGAACATGGCAGCGGCACGCGTGTACCACGCCAGCGCGTTCGCTCAGATCTGGCCCGAGGCGAAACGTCAGAGCTATGGCGCCGCTGCCGTCGACTCGGTCAGCTCCAGCACTCGCGTGTCGGGCGGCGTGGGCGCGACCTGGAACCGGCAGGATCCGAACGGTGTCGATCGCACCGCCACCGACCTGAGATTTGCCCTGGCCTATCCGTTCTCCGAGAGGTTCTTCCTCGGCGCTGGCGGCCGCTTCATGTGGCTGACCCAGAACGGCGACGGCGATCTCGGCGGCAGCTACGCGTCGGGCGGCCTCGCCCGTGAGCAGATCGTGAAGAGCATCGTGTTCGATGCCGGGCTCACGGTAAAGCCTGGTGGCGGGCTGTCGCTGGCGCTGGTCGGCAACAACCTGGGCGAAGGCGACAGCGGGTTTCAGCCGCTCTCGATCGGCGGCGGCATTGGCTTCGCGCGCGACATCCTCGGCATCGAGGCCGACCTGGTGAGCGACTTCGTGACCTGGCAGGAGACCAAGCTGCGCTTCATGCTCGGCAGCGAGGTGCTGGTCGGCGACCACGTGGTGGTGCGCGGCGGCTACCGCTACGACCAGGGCGCCGTCAGCCACTCGGGCAGCCTCGGCGTCGGCTACATCGATCGCGCTTTCAGCATCGACCTGGGCGCCCGGCACGTGCTGGCAGGCGATCGGGCGACCGCGGTCGTGCTGTCGCTCAACTATCACGTCGAGTCGACCGGGCTCACGCCGACACAGAGCGAGACGTTCTAGAGGCGCCGCATTCAGCACGCCGCAGCCAGCCCGTTTAGAAACCATCGTGACACGATGTTCGGGCGATGCTCGGACAGACTCATGAGTCGAGCGGCCCACACCGCATTTCAGTCCTTGCCGATCGTCGACGTGGCAGGGCTCTACTCGCGCGAGCCGGCAGCGCGCGCGCGCACCGCTGCCGAGCTGGGTCGCGCCTGTCGCGAAGCCGGATTCTTCTACCTGACGGGTCACCGGATCGGGCCGCCGCTGATCGCAGGCTTGCTCGCGCAAGCCGAGGCCTTTTTCAGCCAGCCGAGCGCGCAGAAGCTCGAGCACTACATCGGCAAGTCGCCCAACCACCGCGGCTACGTGCCGCCGGGTGAAGAGGTGTTCTACGGCGGCGCGCGCGATCAGAAGGAATCCTTCGACCTGTGCTTCGAGCTGGCGGGCGACACGCGGCAGCACCCGTTCGCCGGTCCCAACGTGTGGCCGAGCTTGCCCGGTTTTCGCGAGGCGGTCGCGGGCTACTACGCCGCCGTGTTCGAGCTCGGCTGTACGCTGCTGCGCGGCTTCGCGCTGGCGCTGGGGCTGCCCGAAGCCTTCTTCGATCGCTTCGTCACCGCGCCGCCGAGCCAGCTGCGCTTGCTGCACTACCCGGCGCATGCCCCGGAAGACGTCACGATCGGCATCGGGGCGCACACCGACTACGAGTGCTTCACCATCCTGCTGCCCACCGCGCCGGGGCTCGAAGTCATGAACGGTGCCGGTGAGTGGATCGATGCGCCGCCGCGGCCGGGCGCGTTCGTGGTCAACATCGGCGACATGCTGGAGACCTGGACCAACGGCGAGCTCACCGCCACTTCGCACCGCGTGCGAAGAGTGAACGAGGAGCGCTACTCGTTCCCGCTCTTCTTTTCGTGTGACTACGAGGTCGAGGTAGCGCCGCTGCCGTGCTTCGTGGCGCCGGATCGGCCGGCGCGCTATCCCGCGGTCAGGGCCGGCGAGCACCTGTATGCTCAGACGCTGCAGAGCTTCAACTACTTGAAGCAGCGGCTGGCGCGCGGTGAGCTGAGCTTGCCCCAAGACGCGCGCCCGCTTTCGTCCTTCGGCCAGGAGGGCAAGGCCATTTACGAACGAGGACCCGAGTGATGGATTTGCTGGAGCTGTGCGCACTGCATGGCAACGCGCAGGTGAGTGGCGGCGTGCCCGCCTGGACGCTGGGCTGCTTTCGGCGCCGCTCGATCAGCTTCTTCAACGGCGACGCCGACGACAGCAGCTTGGTGCTGTGGCTGCAGTCGCGCGGCTTGACCGCCGACTTGCGGCTGGCCACCGACAGGCCCAAGCCGACGTCACGCGAGGCGCTCGCCGACATGTCGCTCGACGAGCTGACGCGGCTGGCCGAGGCCGAGGGCGGCATCTCGCCCACGCGCTTCGATGCGGCGGGCTCGTCGGGCGTGGAGCTGATGGGCACCATGCAGTGGCAGGACTGGACCGCCTTTCAGCTGCACGCCAAATGGCCCGAGCCGGGCAACTTGCGCCGCGTGGGCGATTGCCTGATCGAGCACGCTCCGAGCGGCGCTTACGTGGAGGACTGGCGGCTGCAACCAAGCGGGGATGGTCCTTTGGTGGGGCTGCGCCTGCTCGAAGAGCGCGACGCCAAGAGCGGACAGCTGGTGCACCGCGGCGGTGGCCTGGTGGTCGCCGGTGAGCACGCCATCCTGGTGCGCGGGCGCGCCGCCCCGCTGCCGCCGGCCGAGCGCCTGTCGCAGCTGATCGAGCGCGCGGCCAGCGAGCCCCGCTTGCTCGACGCCATCTTCGGCTTCGAAGCCTCGTACGCGCGTCGCGACGGCTCGGGTCGCTACGTGGTGGCGGCCTCGACGTTGCCGTGGCGCGAGGGGCGCCCGCTGCTGTCGCTGGACGGCTTCAGCCTGGAGGACGGGCAGGTGGTGCAGAAGGCGCGCGAGCAATCTCGCTCGGTCGAGCGGCGCTTCCGCATCGACACGCTCGAGCCCAGCTACGAAGACTGGATCGCCACGCCCGCCACGCAGGCAGCCGTAGCCTGGCTGGCGGCGGAAGAGCACACGCTGCTGCGCGCAGCGCGCAGGGCTCATTGAGCGCGGCCACTGCCTGCGCCTCGCTCACAGCTTTTGACCGAGCGCACGGCCGAGCAAGGCGGAGCCAGCCTCCAGCTCGGCGAAGGCAGCGCGCTCGGTGGGCACGAGGCGCGCCTCGGCGCGCAGCTGCTCGATGGCGCGCGGATTCCTGAACCAGTCCTCGTCGTACTCTTCGCGCAGGGCCTGCGCCCGCGCCTCCGCCAAGAATGCCCCGCACAGCCGCTGCGCGTCACCCAGGCGGGGTCGAAAGAACAGCCCCGCTGCCGCTGGCGTCAGCTCGAAACCGAGCGCGCGCGTGCCGTGCTCCAGGCAGGCTTCGGTCAAGGCGCCTGGACCCTCGAGCGCCGGCGGATCGAGCAGCACGCGCAGCGCCAGCTGGCGCGCGAAGAGCAGCGCGCTTTGCGCCAGAGCGCGGGCGTGAGCGAGCGCGCGCTCACTGCCCAGGCCCAGGCCGCGCTTGAGAAAGACGGGTGAAGTGAGCAGCCCCGCCAGCAGCGACCCGTGTGTCGCGCGCGCGAGCCCGAAGGCGTCGTGGGCGACCACGAACGGCTGACTCGCCGGCGCCAGCGCGTCACTCCAGGCGGCCCCCAGCCGCAGCATGCCGCGCGCAAAGCTGGCGGGCGAAAGCGTCGCCGGCAGCGCCCCCAGCTCGATGCGCAAGCCGCTCAGCCAGTCGCCTGAACCAAGCAGCTCGTGCAGACTGCGCAGCGATAGCTGGCGCGGCCAGCCGTCGTCGGCGCCGTGGGCAAGCCCCAGCTCGAGCACGTCGCTCAGCGTGCGCACGGGCAGGCTGCCGAAAGCGTCGGCGGAGTGAGCGAGAAAGCCGTGAGCCAAGCCGACGACGCCAGGGTGCGGCAGCTCCAGCTCGGCCCGGCTCCGCCCCGCAAAGCTCGGCAGCTCGGCGCGCAGCTCGTAGAGGCGCGACAGCGCGTCGCGCAGGCTGTCGCCGCGCTCCAGCAGCACGCTCAGCAGGCGCGGCCGGCGGCTGGCGTCGCGCAGGGCGTGGCCGAGTAGCTCGCGCCAGCTGAAGTGGCCGGACAATGGCGTGTCGAGCGCGTGGCGATCGCCTTGATAGCGTCGTAGCCGTGCGCCTTCCAGCGGCAGTGCGCGCTGCATCAGCGCGAGCCAGTACAGCCAGCGCACGAGCGGTGGGGCGATCGGATCGCTCTTGTCGCTCGCCACGCGCTCGATGGTCTCCGGATCGCTCAGCACGTCAGGCAGGCTGAGCGTCACCTCGCGCCCACCGCGCAGCGCCCGGTAGGCGGCCCGCGCTCGCGGCACCACGCGCGCGACCTCGCGATCCAGCTCGAAGGGGCTCAACTCTCGGGGCATCGCATTGCCCGCTCCTTAGCAGAGGCGGCTCGCGGGGGCTGCCAAGCTGCAGCTTGCTTCGCAGAAGCTGCCGTGGCGCCCTCGGTCCCACCACACGAGTGAATCAACAGGGAGGCGGGGAGGCGGGGAGGTTTTTCTTGGTGCGAGGCGCGAGTCACTTTGCGAGCCGTACCAGCGACTCACGTCGACTCACGCGGCGAACCCCAAAATTCTCGCCACTCCCCGCCTCCCCGCCTCCCTGTTGATTCACTCGTGCGGTGGGACCGAGGGCGCTACGGCAGCTTCTGCGAAGCAAGCTGCAGCTTGGCAGCCCCCGCGAGCCGCCTCTGCTAAGGAGCGGGCAATGCGATGCCCCGAGAGTTGAGCCCCTTCGAGCTGGATCGCGAGGTCG
>DATDEV010000662.1:0-4579 GCA_036522995.1 Polyangiaceae bacterium | reverse complement strand
GAACGACCCAGGTCGCGTAGTCGCGGACCGGATGCTGGATTTCGGGCGCGAGCACCGACCCGGCGCCCTGCTCCCCATGGCATTCCTGGCATTTCAGGAGGTAGAGCGAGGGACCGTCGTGCGGCAGCGCGCCGCCGATGCCTCCGGAGCCTGCGCTGCCAGGAGCGCCGCCGCCCCCCGCACCGACGCCGCCGCTAGCGGCGCCAGCGCTGCCTCCGCCTCCGCTGCTGATCGCGGCCCCGGCGCTGCCTCCCTGGGGCAGCAAACCGCTGCCGCCCGTCGCGCTGATGCCACCGGCGGCGCTGCCGGCTGCCCCGGCCACGTTGGCCGGCACGCCGCCGCTTCCGCCGCCCGAACCAGGCAGGCTATAGGGAGCGCCCTCGGCAGAGGAGCAACCCACGCAGAGCAGCAAGGCCAGACCACCCCAACGCGACGAGAGATGACGGGGAGCAATTGACGTTTGGTGGCTCGTGTTCATGGTGAATGCGTTGGAGTGCCGCAGCCACGAATCGAGCAGGCAGCCACTGGCGATTGGCATGCGTTTAGCCCCAGAACGAAAAGTATCGCTCGAGCTGGAGCGGGGCCGGCGCCTGACAGGCTCGGGAATCCCTTCTAAGCTGAGTCAGCGTGATCGGCGTTAGCATCATCGTGCTCGTGATCGCGCAACCGCGCAGCGATCCGGTGGCGCTCGCCTTCGAGCGCGCCGCGCGCGGTGTGCTCGGTCCCGAGGCGAAGCTCGCGCTGCTGGAGGTCGAGCAAGATCCGCCGGACGACGAGAGCGCTGCACGGGCAGCGGGTGCCGACGGGGTCATCGAGCTCAGCTGGACGGGCAGCGGCGAGAGCGCGCGCATCCACTGCTACATCGCGCGCGACCAGCGCTGGGTCGATCGCGAGATCCAGTTCAGCCCGAGCACCGTCGACCCGCATCGCGAGGCATCGGAACGAGGGCGACTGCTGGGGCTGGCGGCTGCCACCATGTTTTCTGGCGACGCGGACGAAGCGGCTGACACGAGCGCCAGTCCGAGCACGGCCAGCGACGGCTCCTCCGATGCGACAGCAGCCGCTGCCGCCAAGCCCGCCGCTGTAGCGACCGAAGACAAGGCCGGCGCGCCGCCGGCGTCGGACAACGCCAGCAGGGCTGGCGTCGACACGAGAAACCGCGTGCTCGAGTTTGCCGGCACCTTCAGCGCTGGCATTCACGGCACGGCTGCCGGGCTGGGCGCCAGCGCGGGAGCGCGCCTCGCCTTGGCCGGCCCGCTCTGGGCACGCTTCTTCGCTTCCGGGCGCGCCGGCAGCATCCCTGAAGCGCAGGCGACGACCCTCACCGTCCTCGGGGGCGCTGGCCTCTGCCTCGGCTGGCGTCCGGCGCAGAGTCCGTTCGAGCTCGGGGTGCGGCTCGACGGATTCGTGAGCTATTTTCAGGCGTCCCACCTGTCGGAAGATGACGTGGAGCCCGATCGGCAAAGTCGCTGGCTCCCCGGCGCCGACCTGCTCGCCGAGGCCGGCGTTCGCTTCACGGCCAGCGCCGGGTTGTTTTTGGGCGGTGGCCTGGAGGCTGTGCCCGGGCGCACCGAGATTTATACCCACGGCGTGCAGGTGGCCGTCGTTCCCCCCCTGCGCGCACTCGGAGAATTCGGCTTTCGCGCTCAATTTTGAGCTTACCTGCCTGCTCGGCGACCCAGCGTTGCACTCTAAGCCCAAGACCGCCAATGGCCCCGGCGCCTTCCCCTCCCCTGATGCTCGTACCCCGCCCCAGCGAGCGGGCGGACAGCGAGCGCCCGGGGCCCGGCGGGCTCGACGATAGCGCGCTGCTAGCCGGCCTCAAGGCGCGCGACGCCGAGCTGTCCGGAGCGTTCTACGACCGCGTTCGCCCGATCGTCGACCGCACGCTGGGCCGCCTGCTGGGGACGTCGGACCAAGAGTACGAGGACATCGCCCAGCGCGCGCTCTACGACCTGGTCGACACCATCGACAGTTTCCGCGGCGAGTGTCCCCTGAATGCCTGGATTTCCATCGTGACCGCGCGCGTGGCTTTCAAGGTCATCCGGCGACGCCGCGTCGAGCGACGCCTGTTCGCGAGCGTGGAGATCGACGATGCGCCGACCTCGATGCGCAGCCACGGCGACGCCGTCGCAGCGCGACAGGCCATCGCGCGGGTGGGGCGCGAGCTCGAGAGCATGGATCAGGGACGAGCCTGGACGTTCTTGCTGCACGATGTCTACGGCTACGATCTCAAGGAGATCAGCCAGATCACTGGGGTGAGCCTGAGCGCGGCGCAGAGCCGGCTCGTGCGCGGCCGTCGGGAGATTCACGAGCGCATCCGGCAGGACGCGACGCTCGCGCGCTTCCTGCGCCATTATCCGGAGGGGTCATGAACGTTCCGAGCTACGCCGCGGCGGCTGCAAAGCTGCTCGAGCGCGGGCTGCGCCAGCGTTCGGCGCCGCGCGACGAGGACCGCGCGCGGGGCGTGGCGACCATCGAGCGAGCGCTGCAGGCGCAAGCGCGCAGGCGCCGCTTTCGCACCGCTTTCGGCGTCGCGGCCGCGGCTGCGCTGGTGGTGCTCGGCTGGCAGGGCTTTCATGCTGCGGCAGGCGATGCGGGAGTCTCGATTCGCGCCCTACCGGCCGGCGAAGGAGCGACGCTGCGCACGTCCCAGCGCAGCGAGGCGCTGACTCAGGCTACCCAGCTGGCCGTCGGCCAAGCCGTCGAGACACGCTCGGGTGGCGGCGCGACCTTCGAGCTTTCGACCGGCAGCTCCTTGCAGCTTGCCGCAAGCTCGCTGTTTCGCGTCGACGATCGCAGCGCCGTCCAGCGCTTCGCCTTGCAGCGCGGCGAGCTATCGGCTCACGTGGCCAAGCTCTCGTCAGGACAGCGCTTCATCGTCGCCACACCCGACGCCGAGCTCGAGGTGCGCGGCACACGCTTCAAGGCAAGCGTGGTCGAGGGCCAGGAGTCGTGCGCCGGGCACCGCACGCGCCTCGAGGTGAGCGAGGGCACGGTGGAAGTGCGGAGCGCCGGCAGCGTGGTACGCGTCACGGCCGGACAGCGCTGGCCTGCGAACTGTGAGGCGGTCGAGCGCGCCGAGGAGCAGCCGCCGCACCTGCCGGCTACAGGGACGCCGGACACGGCGCCGGTAGCTCGCAGTGCTGCGGCCGGAAACACCTCCCACCCGACCGAGCAGGGGTCGGGCTTGGCCCAGCAAAACGACTTGTTCGCGGCAGCCGTGGCGCTACGTCGGCAGGGCGACGTCAGCGCTGCGCTCCGCACCTATCAGGAGCTGATCGCCCGCTTTCCGTCCAGCCCGCTCGCCGAGAACGCCGCCGTGGAGCGGCTGCGCTTGCTCAGCGCGAAGCGGCCGGCCCGCGCCCGCGAAGAAGCTCGCGCTTACTTGAAACGTTACCCGAGCGGCTTCGCAGTGGACGAGGCGCGCCAGCTGGCAAGCGGCCCCTGATGCGTCGAATGGCCCGGTCTGCCGCGGGCGCGACGCTTTTGCTGGCCGTGGGCGCCATCCAACCGGCGTGCCACGATCGCTTTGCTTTCGACGTGCCCGCGACCACCGCCGGGGCGAGCGGGAGCGCAGCTGGCGGAAGCGGAGCCGGCGGAAGCGGAGCCGGCGGAAGCGGGGCTGGCCACGCCGGCAGCTCGGCAAGCGGCGACGGCGGCATCGGCGGCGGTGGCACGAGCGGCGCTGGTGGGGCCAGTGCGGGAGCGGGAGCGATGGCAGCGGCTGGCGCAGCGCCGACGGGCGGCACCGCCGGCAGCGGTCCCTGCGGCATCCATCCAGCATGCCCGGCGGGTCTGCACTGCTCCGCCGGTGAATGCTACGAGTGCCTGGCGGACCAGGACTGCGCCGCGAGCACGCTGCTTCGCTGTGACCTGGAGCGCAAGCGCTGCGTCGAGTGCCTGGAGACCACTGATTGCGCCGACGATTTCGCCTGCGACGCGCTCGGCAATCGCTGCCTGCGCCGCTGCAGCGACCACGTGCCCTGCCCTCCGGAGCTCCACGGCTGCGATGAACGACGCGGCGTCTGCTACGCTTGCGATGAAGATCGCGAGTGCGAAGACTCGCCGCTCGGCCCGCTGTGCGCTGACGATGGTAGCGGCTGCGTCAGCTGCCGCGCGGACGGCGACTGCCCAGACCAGCGCTGTGATCCGCTTTCGGGTCGTTGCGTGGAGTGTCGAGACGGAACGGATTGCGCGTCGGGCTGGTGCGATCCCGCACAAGGGGTTTGCCTACTCGTCCCGTGAGCCTGGCCGAAGGGCTCGGCTCGGCAGGCGCGACTAGTTGACCGCGTCGAAGTAGCGTCTCGCGTGAGCCACGAGCTGCCGGTCCCGGCGTTCGAGCCAGTCTATGCGGAGACTTTCCCCGCGGTTTGGCGGATGGTGCGTCGCAGGGCGTTGCCTCCACGTGTCTAGCGTAGACGCGCGTCGCGCAAAATCTACGCACGGGCGCAAGCCTTGCGCCCGCAGCCGACGCAGCGGCGAATTTCGCGGGCTGACAGCCGCGGTACGACCTTTGCGTACCAACCGCTCGTGCGAAAACTCACCTATCGTTTCGGTCTCGGTAGCGCAGAAGGGC
>DATDEV010000661.1:0-5809 GCA_036522995.1 Polyangiaceae bacterium | reverse complement strand
CCTACAGCCCACAGCAACAACCCTACAGCCCGCAGCAACAACCCTACAGCCCGCAGTGTTTGGGGCTGGGGCCCCAAACACCACGAGACAGACGGCCCCAAACACCACGAGACAGAGCCTGAGTCACGTAGTGTCAGTCTTGCTGACATTCCACGCGGTGCTGTTCTGCTGGTTATTCTTTCGGGCGAAAACCCTGGACGACGCCCTGCTGATACTGGACAGGCTCGCCACGCTCTCCACCTTTCACCCGAACCTCGACCCGAGGCTGCTCGGGGTGTTGGCGACCGGCCTGCTCTCGCACTATGTTCCCGAGCGATGGTACGAGCGTGTGCTCGCGGCGTTCGCCAACTTGCCCGCACCGGCGCAAGCAGCCGTGCTACTGGTGCTCAGCCTGTCGGTGCGTGAGATGGCGAGTCTCGAGGCCGTCCCCTTCGTCTACTTCCAGTTCTAATGAGCGACCCCGCCAAACCCGAGTCAGCAGCCGCCGAGCCCAGCCCGGCCGCCGCGCCTGAAGACGCCAAAACGGAGCCCAGCGAGTCGGCGGCGGCCGAAGTTGGGGCTGAGGCCGAAGCGACCACGAGCAGCGCGGCCGACGAGCCCAAAACAAGCGTTCAGCAGTCGGGCGCGAGCGAAGACGACACTCCGCTCGACCGAGCGGGCCGTGAGCGCCCGCGCTTCTTGCTCGCTTTCCCCGATCATCCCGAGATCGCGCGCCTCAGCGCCGCGTTCGAAGCGGGAAACTACGCGCTGGTGCGGGCCGAAGCCGAAGGCGTGGCGGAGCGCGCGGACAGCGAAGCAGTGCGCGACGCAGCGCTCGAGCTGCGCCGTCGCATCTCGCCTGACCCGCTTTCGAAATACTTGCTGGCCCTCACGGCCGCTCTGCTCCTATTCTTGGCCTACTTCGCCTATCACCACTAGGTCAGAGAGGGCGCTTGAATGAGGATTCGCGGTTTAGGCCTATCAGTCGGGTTGTTGGCAGCGCTGGCCGGCTGCGGCTCCAAAGAGGAAGCAAAGTCGCCGGATGGCTCGGTAGGCGGCCCCGTCACCGACGTGCAGCGTCTGATGCCGCTCGAGCACAACACGGTCTTCTCGTACGCGACCACGGCGCAGGACGGCGCGACGGGCATCTACGTGATCGAGGTCTCGCGCCCGCGCTCCACCATGGCCGAGCTCAAGATCGCCGGTAAGACCATACGCCGCTACATCAGCGCCGACGGCATCCAGGTCCCGGGCGGCGGCTTCGTGCTGAAGACGCCCCTCTCGGCCGATTCGGAGTGGGTAGGCGAGTTCGGCGCGGTGAGCGTCAAGACGCTGAGCCGCAGCATCACCGTGCCCGCGGGCGACTTCGGCAACTGCGTCGAGACGGTCGAGGAAGCCGACACCCCCGCGTTCAGCCAAAGCGCGGCCGCCGTCTACTGCCCCGGCATCGGCATGGTCTACTACGCGATCGAAGGCGAGCAGGACGGCGTGAAGATCTCGCAGAAGCTCGAGCTCAAGACGTTCGGGCAGCGTTACGTCGTCGGCGTGCAGTAGAAGGGAGCGCGGGCTGTCGGGCCGTTATTGGCCCGCATCCAGCATGCGCTTCAGCTCGACTTCGATCGGAACCTGGCAGTTCTTTTCGTCCGTCAGCGCCAGGTCCTGATCCTCGATCGGCTCGTAGCCCTCGGCGGTGACGTCGAGGCGCGCAGGGCCTTGCGAGTAAATCGCGCACTCGACGAGCTGAACGCCTGCGCCCGCGCCTCCCGCGCTGTCGGCGCCCGCCGCGCCCTCTGCAGTGCTCGCAGCGCCAGCGCCCGCAGCAGCGGCGCTGGGCTCCGCGCTCGGAGCACCGCCCTGCGACGATCTCTCCTCGCAGAAAACGGTCTGCGGCTTGTGTGGCTCGCCGACCGTGTAGGTCTCGCCGTCGTGGTTGCCGCCGTAGCGCACGTTGATGCGCGTGCCGAGCGGCACTGGTCCGTCCTCGGCCTTCACGCTCAGCTCGAACGTCGGACCGTCGCAGGGGGGCTCGGGCTTCGCGTCGGGGCCGCACGCCGCGAAGGGCGCCGCCACCGCAGAAAGCCAACCGAGCCAAGCGACCGCTACCCGCGCCAATGCACGGCCAGCTTACACTGACCGACAGCAGCGCGCTCGACCGTTTTCAGCGCGATTGGCAAAGCGCAGCTGTAGCGGACCCAGGGCTCGTCCAAAGGCGTTTTCTCGGCGCTAGATGGCGAGGCCGCGCCACGGGTCGCGGCCTCGGCGGGCACTCACTTTACGGACCGCATGAGCTCGAGAACGTACGCACTGCTGCTCAGTCTCGGCCTCGCCGGCTTGGGTTGCCAGGCGAGGATCGAAGGCGGCACGCCCGGCGGTGGCGACGCGCTGATACCCACGGCCCCTGGTGGCAGTGGCCGCGTCGAGCCGGGCGCCATGGCGCCACCGGAAGAAGTGCTCGGTTCGAGCGCATGCCAGAAGCCGACCCCCGGCGCCGCGCCGCTGCGTCGGCTCAGCAACGCCGAGTATCGCAACACGGTGCGTGATCTACTGGCACAGGCGGCGGGTGTGGAGGGCGCCGTCGCCGCCGCCACCAAGGATTTCGTGGACGAGGCGGAGTCGCTGGGCTTTCGCAACAACACCGACTTTCTGGGCGTGTCGTCGCTGATCGCTCAGGGCTACATGGACGCCGCCGAGGCGCTGGCGCCGCTCACCGCGAGCACACCAGGGCTGGTCGGCTGCACCAGCGCAGACGCGGCGTGCGCTCGGCAATTCATCGAGTCCTTCGGCAAGCGCGCGTTTCGGCGCCCAGTCTCGGCCGATGAGAAGGCGCGCTACCAGGCGCTCTACGACAAGGCGCTGGCAGCGGGCTACACCTTCGAGACCGGCATCGAGTGGATTGCGTTCTCGATGTTGCAGTCCACCGAGTTCTTGTATCGCGTCGAGCTGGGCACGTTGCGCGGCAGCGATCACGTGCCCTCGCAGTACGAGACCGCCAGCAGGTTGTCGTACTTGATCTGGCAGTCGATGCCCGACCAGGCGCTGCTCGACGCCGCCGCCGCGGGCCAGCTCGGCACCAAGCAGGAGATCGCCAGCCAAGCGCAGCGTCTGATGCAAGATTCGAAGTCGAGCCGGCTGCTCGAGTACTTCGATCAATGGCTCGACGTGGATCGGTTGGTCAGCTTCGATCGCGACCAAAATGTGTATCCCAGCCTCGACCCGAACCTGCCGACGCTGCTGCGGCAGGAGACGCACGCCTTCATCGGCGATCTACTGAAAAGCCCGCAGGGCAGCCTGACCGAGCTGCTGACCGGGCAATACAGCTTCCTGAACGCCGATCTGGCCAAGCACTACGGCGTGACCGGGCCGAGCGGCTCGGAGCTCGTGCGGGTGGACCTGCCGGGCCGCGCCGGCGTGCTCACGCAGGGCATGCTGCTGGCGCACGACAAGCCGACCCGGACCTCGATCGTTCGCCGCGGCTTGAAGGTGCGACTCGACCTGTTTTGCCAGAACGTGCCCGCGCCGCCCAACGACGTGCAGCTCGATCTGGAGGGGCTGGGCGAAGGCCTCACGCAGCGTGAGCGGCTGGAGAAGCACCGCAGCGTCGCTTCTTGCGCCGGCTGTCACAACCTGATGGATCCGCTCGGTGTGGCTTTCGAGGGCTTCGACGCCGTGGGTCGCGCCCGCACGGTCGACGAGCTGGGCAAGCCGGTCGATGTGTCGACCGAGATCAGCCTGACAGTCGACGCCGACGGACCGCTTTCAGGGGCCGCCGAGCTGGGTCAGCGCCTGGCGCAAAGTCAGGCGGTGCGCGATTGCTACGTCACGCAGTCATTCCGCTTCTTTTACGGGCGGGACTACTCCGAGGCCGACAAGTGCTCGATGGCGCAGCTTTCGCTGGCGTTCCAGCAGGGCAAGCAAAGCCTGTCGGGGCTGATCGTGGCGCTCGCTCAAACCGATCACTTCCTTTACCGTCCCGCGCCGGAGGCCCAACCATGAAGCGCCTGAGCCGACGCACCCTATTGCGAGGCGGCGGGGTGGCCATGAGCTTGCCGCTGCTCGAGGCCATGCTGCCCAAGGCCAGCGCTCAGGCGGCCGACCCACCGCGCCGCATCCTGTTCGAGTTCAAGGCCAACGGCGACCAAACGGCCCAGCGCTTCGCCACTGCCGGCGAAACCAACTTCGAGTTCGGCGAATTTTTGGCGCCGCTCGAGCCGTATCGCAACGAGCTGCTCATCCTCAACAAGCTGGCCCATCGCTACAACCTGCTGGGCGAGAAGCGCTCGGACGGTCACCAACAGGGCGGCGCGTCACTGGCGCCCTGGGAGTCGGGTGAGGGCTCGTATCCGATCGGCGGCTCCGAAGGCAAGACCATCGGCTACGTGCTGGGGCCGAGCGCCGATCACGCCATCGGCGAGCGCGTGCTGCAGGCGAGCCCGAGCGTGCCGTACCGACATCTCGTGTATCGGGTCGGGCAAAAGAACAACGACATCTGGAACATGCACTCGCATGCCGGTCCGGTCGGCACCCAGAACCCTGTGCAGCCGGAGACCGACCCCTACGCCGCCTACGCGCGCATCTTCAGCTTCGGCTCGGACGATGCCGCGGCCCAGGCCGAGCTCGAGAAGCGCATCCTCAAAAAGCAATCGGCGCTCGACCTGGTGCTGGAGGAGGCAGCGTCGCTACAGCAAAAGCTCGGCAGCGCCGACCGCGCTCGCGTGCAGCAGCACATGGACGCGCTGCGCGACATCGAGCGCACGCTGTCGAACGCCAGCGCAGCCGCTGGCTGTTTGCCGCTCGAGCTCGGGACCAAGCTGGACCCCTACAAGGACGACAATCACCAGGCGATCGGCAAGCTCTTCCAGCAGATCAGCGTGCTGGCCTTCGCCTGTGATCTCACGCGCTCCATCAACTTCAACTGGAGCGGCAACACCAGTAATCGCGTGTATCGCAACCTGGGCCTCGAGGAAGGCCATCACGACATCTCGCACAACAGCGACGACGCTGCTTTCGTCAAGATCCGCGCGATTCACAAGCACTTGTGGACCATGTCCACCGATCTGTATGCAGCGCTCAAAGCCGTGCCCGAAGCCGGCGGCACGCTGTGGGACAGCACGCTGGTGGTGCACTGGAACGAGCTCGGTCAGGGCGACACGCACTCGGAAAACGACGCGCTGGTGGTGCTGGCGGGCGGCGCGGGCAACTACTTCAAGCGCGGGCGCTACCTGGATTTCAACAACAAGCTGACCATGGCCGACCTGCTCGTGTCCTGCTTCCATTACATGGGTTTCGAGGACGTCCAGACCTTCGGCGACGCTCGCTTGAACGACGGCGCTCCCCTTCCGGGTCTCACGGCGTAGCGAGAACTCCCCGCCTCCCTGTTTGCCTGACCCTTGCGGTTGGGGGGCGGGTGCCCCATGTGAGCAGGGGTAAGCAGGATGGATGTCATCGAGCGCGTGCTGCGCGAGTTTCGGACCATCGCCGTTGTCGGGCTCAGCCGAGATCCCAGTAAGGCCGCCCACGCCATCCCGGCGCGTATGCAGCGGTCGGGTTTTCGGATCATCCCCGTCAATCCCAAGCTCTCCGAGGTTTTGGGCGAAAAGGCCTTCGCCGCGCTGCGGGACGTGCCCTTCTCGGTGGAGGTCGTGCTGGTGTTTCGCCCCTCGGCCGAGGCTGCCGGCATCGCTCGCGACGCGGTGGCGATCGGCGCCAAGGCGCTCTGGCTCCAGCAAGGCATCACCTCGGCCGAAGCTCGGCAGCTCGCCACGGACGCCGGCCTGCTCTACGTCGAGGATCGCTGCATGGGCGTCGAACGCGCCGTGTACGGCGTGACGCA
>DATDEV010000660.1:0-3731 GCA_036522995.1 Polyangiaceae bacterium | reverse complement strand
CAGGTGCTGAAGGAGTCGCGGGCAAATGCCGTTTACGTTGCCACGCCCAACTCGCTACACATGGACTACACGCTGCGCGCGGCAGCGCTCGGGCTGCACGTGCTGTGCGAGAAGCCCTTGGCGACCACGGTGGCGGACTGTGAGGCCATGGCCCAGGCTTGCGAGCGAGCGCGCGTCAAGCTGATGGTCGCGTATCGGCTGCACTTCGAACAGGCCAACCTGGGCGCGATCGAGGCGGTTCGATCGGGCAGGCTGGGCGATCCGCGGCTGTTTACCTCGGTGTTCACCCACGTGGTGCGGCCTGGCGACATCCGCGAACGGCCCGAGCTCGGCGGCGGCGCCACGTTCGACCTGGGCGTCTACTGCATCAATGCTGCCCGCAACCTCTTCGGCGACGAGCCGCGTTTGGTCTTGGCAACGAGTCAGGAGCGCGATGGCGTCGACGACACGACCACGGCGATCTTGCGCTTCCCCCACGATCGGGTCGCACAGTTTACCGTCAGCAATAGTATCGCCGGTGTCTCCAGCTATCGCATCTCGGGTACGCACGGCGATCTGCGGGTCGAGCCTGCCTACGAGTACTACGACGCGCTCGAGCATCACCTGACGGTGGACGGCAAGACCAGCAGCAAATCCTTCGGCAAACGCGACCAGTTCGCGCCGGAGCTCGAATACTTCTCGCAATGCATCCTCGACGACGTGGCTCCGGAGCCGGGCGCCGATGAAGCCATCGCCGATCTGGTGGTGGTCGAAGCGATCCAGGCTTCGGCGCGCACCGGCAAGGTGATCGTCCTACCGCCGCGCGAGCACCCGCGCGGGCCGAGCATGGAGCAGGAGGATCGGAAGCCGCCGGTCAGCAAGCGCACGCCGATCAACGCTCCGTCGCCGAGCGTGAAGTGAGCTAGCGCTGCGAACCGCCGGCATCGCTGGAGTCCGGGTCTGCTTCCGCCGGCGTCGCGCCGGGTGCAGCGCTCGGGCGTTCCGTCGTGGCGCGCTTTTTCGGTACAGGGTCGAACAGACCCGGGATGGTCTGGGGCAAACGCAGCACGCCCGATTCGCGCACCACGGGCTGTGACCTGGTGCTGGCAATCGTGACCAGCATGCGGAGCGCCACGCGCTTGCCGACCCCAGCGCTAGCCCACGGGAGAGCGTCGAGCGAGAACCCCAGCTCCTGCACGGCCGAATCGAAGGCGGCTTCGATCTCCTGTTCGGAAGGGGTGGGCAGCAGCTGCTCCAGCTCGATGGCGAGCTGCCCCAAACGTTTCGTCTTCAGCTGGCGGGTATGGACGGCGCGCTCGATTTGGTCGAACACCGTGCTCGCGGCGTCCGAGTAGTAGGCGCCCGGCACCAGCCGGCCCCGCTCACCGCAGCCGGGACAGGTCGGGCTCGCCGATGGGGCGCTGTCGGTAGCCACGAGCCACAGCCGCTTGCAGTCAGAGCAATAGGCGGGATAGTGACGCATCGGGGGCGCCAGCAGCATAACTGCACAGCCCTGCCGCTCCTAAGCCGCACGCGAAATCGCAATAACTTCGCTTACCAAGGACGCCTCGCCCTGCTCGACGCCGTGTGTTACGGTCGCCCATCGCTCGGGGCGCGGTCGCCTACGGACCGCTGAGAAGCACCCGTTGAACCTGATCCGGTTTGGACCGGCGTAGGGAAGCGTCGCCAAATCACGATCGGCGCCGTTCCCTCCTTGAATCGAGAGAGACGAGCCGATGGCAAATAGAATCCTCCCGCTACGTGGCGCCGCTAACCCTTCGAGCGCGCGCGAAGGCACCAACCCCGGCTCGTTCGCCAACCCGGCGCAGCTCGGGGGTCCGCTGAGCTTCTCCTCGCCCGACACACCCGGCATGCCAGCGCCCAGCGCGCAGACGGCTTGGGACTTCTTGCCCGGCGGCTGGCAGCGCGACGGCGCGCTCGCCAAGCCGCCAGCAGGCTTCGTCCCGGTGACGCAGCTCGAGGCCGCGCGCCTCGGTCAGCTCACGCCCGAGATGCGGCGCGTGGCCGAGCGCGAGCCGCACCTGTCGGCCGAGCAGGTCCGAGACGAAGTGGCGGCCGGGCGCATGATCATTCCGGCCAACAAAGTGCACCTCGGATTTCAGCTGGACGCCATGGCCATCGGCCGCGCCAGCAAGACCAAGATCAACGCCAACATGGGCGCGTCGCCGGTCTCCTCATCGACCGACGAAGAGGTGGAGAAGCTGCACTGGTCGGTGCGCTGGGGCGCCGACACGGTGATGGATCTGTCGACCGGCGGCGATCTGGACGAATGCCGCCAGGCCATCGTGCGAAATTCCAAGGTGCCGATCGGCACGGTGCCGATCTACTCGATGATCATCGGGCGCAAGATCGAAGACCTGACGGAGTCGGAGATCATGAAGGGCCTGCTGCATCAGGCCAAGCAGGGCGTGGATTACTTCACGATCCATGCGGGCGTGCTGCGCGAGCACCTGCCGTTCGTGCAGAAGCGGCTGATCGGCATCGTGAGCCGCGGTGGCTCGCTGCTCGCCAAGTGGATGCTCGTGCACGGCAAGCAGAACCCGATGTACACGCATTTCGACGAGATCTGCGACATCATGCGCGAGTACGACGTCTCCTTCTCGCTGGGCGACGGCTTGCGTCCGGGCGGTTTGGCCGACGCCAGCGATCAGGCGCAGCTGGCCGAGCTCGACACGCTCGGTGAGCTGACCGAAAAGGCCTGGCGCAAGGGCTGCCAGGTGATGGTGGAAGGACCCGGGCATGTGCCGTTCGATCAGATCGAGTACAACATGAAGCTGCAGCGCAGCGTGTGTCACGGCGCGCCCTTCTACGTGCTCGGCCCGCTCGTTACCGACGTGTTCCCCGGCTACGATCACATCACGAGCTGCATCGGAGCCACTGCCGCCGCCTATCACGGCGCTGCCATGCTCTGCTACGTGACGCCCAAGGAGCACGTCGGGCTGCCCAAGAAGGACGACGTCAAGCAAGGCTGCATCGCCTACAAGATAGCAGCGCACGCAGCGGACGTGGCGCTCGGTATTCCGGCGAGCCGAGATTGGGACGACGCGCTCACCAAGGCGCGCGCCGCGCTCAACTGGGAAAAGCATTTCGAGCTGGCGTTCGACGCCGACACGGCCCGCGCCTTCCACGACGAAGACCTGGACGTGGACACCGATTTTTGCGCCATGTGCGGGCACGACTGGTGCTCGGTGCGCATCTCCAAGGAAATCAATGAATTTACCAGCGGCAAGGCCGATGGCTTCGCGCGCGAGCGCGTGGAAAGGTCGCCGGCCCTGACCCCCGAGCAGCGCGAGATCCTGGAGAAGCGCGGGGTGCTTCCTCCCGAAGAGATCCACCGCTTGGCTTCCAAGACGGCCAGCGCGGTCGGCGCCGGCAAGGGCAGCAAGGCCAACTGTCACTCCGACGTCGCCGACGACTCACGCGCCCAGCAAATCCAGACGCAGCTCGTGCAACTGCGCGTCAAGTCACCCGCCACCGCCGCCGAGGAGTGATGCCCCCCGGTGCTGGGCGAAGCTGAGCGGCCCGTGCGTGCTCGGCTTCGCCTGCGCGCGCGCGGGGGCCCCCAGACGCCGGGCGTTCGCCCGGCGTGGGGGACCCGCAGAGGGGTGCGGGAAGGTGGACAGAGAAGGTGGACAGGCCTTCGGCCTGAGAGGGTGGACAGGCCTTCGGCCTGAGAGGGTGGACAGGCCTTCGGCCTGAGAGGGTGGACAGGCCTTCGGCCTGAGAGGGTG
>DATDEV010000659.1:0-8752 GCA_036522995.1 Polyangiaceae bacterium | reverse complement strand
GGCGGCGGCGCAAGCAGCGAGGGCGGCGCAGGCCAAGGCGGTGCAGGCCAAGGCGGCGCAGGCCAAGGCGGTGCAGGCCAAGGCGGTGCAGGCCAAGGCGGCGTCGACCAGGGCAGCGCAGGCCAGGGCGGCGTCGACCCGGGCAGCGCAGGCCAGGGCGGCGAAGCTGGACAGGCTGGGTCCAGCTCTCAGCTACCGACCGCGACCTACGGCTGCCAGGTGGCGTTCGACGGCAAGCAGCTGGCAAGGCAATGCGAGCTCGCCGGCATGGGCGAGAAGTATGCGCCCTGCTTTTCAGCCGCCGATTGCAGGCCCAGCCTGGCCTGCGTGACCGATGGCGAAGTCGGCCGCTGCCTCCCCTACTGCTGCCGTGGCGAAAGCGCGTGCGACACGGGCACGTACTGCGCCGAGCGGCCACTGCGCAAACCGTCGGGCGCTGACAGCGGCGCCGAGCCGCTCCGCGTGCCGGTGTGCGTGCCGGCCGACGACTGCAGTCTCGACGATCCCTTCCCGTGTCCGGAGGGCATGGACTGCCGCTGCAAGGGCGACACCGCCTGCATGGTGGTGCGCGCCGACCGCACCACCGCCTGCCTGACGCCCGGCATCGGACAGCAAGGCGAGGCCTGCCCTTGCGCGTGGAATCACGTCTGCTCCAGCGTGACGCAGCAGTGCGTCAAGCTCTGCCGCACGGACCCCACCAAGAACGACTGCGGCAAGCAGAAGTGCCAGGCCTCCTCGGAGCTGCCGCAAAACTACGGCGTCTGCGTAGGGCCGACGTAGCCCAGCCCCAAAACACAGTCTTTGCGAGGCTTGGTCATTCGCCGTTTTCGAGCAGCTGGTTGAGCTCGGCGCCGATCAGGAACACGAAGCAAATCAGCCAGAGCCAGGCCAGCGTGACCGCCACCGCCGCCAGGCTCCCGTAAAAGATCGCAAACTGCGCCAGGTGCCCCGCGTAGTAAGCGAAGCCCGCCGAAACCACGCCGCCCGCCGCCACCGTGAGCACCGCGCCGGGAAAGATGCGCCGGCGCACGCCGGGCCTCGGCGATGCCACGTAGAAGAAGAGCGCAACGAACGCCACGCCCATCAGCGCCAGCACGCCCAGCAGCAAGTAGTGTGTCACGCTCGGCGCGAGCTCCTCGCCCGATAGCGTCACCAGCATGCGCGCCGGGCCACCCGAAATCCACACCGCCAGCACCGCGCTGCTTCCGAAGAGGACGATACTGATCAGCACGCTACCGAGCGAGATCAGGCGCTTGAGCAGCCAGGGCCGCGGCGCGGTACCGGCCGAAGCCTCCAGCAAGCTCATCGACGTGTGGAAGGCATTGGACGCCGTCCACAGCGCGCCGAGGAGCACGAACGGCGCGACGGCCTCGATGGCAAAGCGGTCCAGCTGCTGCCAGGTGAGCGACTGCACGTCCCTCGGCGTGAGGTTGAGCAGCAGCGCCATGGCCTCCAGCGTCGAGCTGTGGCTGATCAGCACCTGCCCCAGCACCCAGCCTGCCAAGGCCAGCATCGGGATCGCCGCCAGGAACAAGTCGAAGGCCATGGCGCTGGCGGCGGCCGAGATGTCGCGCCGAATCAGGATCTGCCCCAGCATGAACGCCACGTGCGTGATGCGATAGCGGCGAGTGAGCCGATCCAGTCGCTGCTCCAAGCCAGTCAGCTCGAGCGAGCGCAGTGAGGGGCGCCCCGGCAGCAGGCTGTTTCGCGGATCGGGAGCTGGCACGGGCGGGCGGATGATCGCATAGTCGGCGCCAAGTTGAGCGCCTATCAGGAAGTGTTCGAGATCCGCAGCAGCGGCCGCGGTTTCACGAATGTCACACGTCAGGTGGATGACGTCGTCAGCCGGAGCGGCCTGCAAACCGCCCTGTGCACCGTATTCATCCAGCACACCTCGGCCAGCCTGGTGATCCAGGAGAACGCCGACCCCAACGTGCTGCGGGATCTCGGCGCCTGGCTGGGCGATCTGGCGCCCGAGTCGCGACCCTGGGTGCACGACGACGAAGGCCCCGACGACATGCCCGCGCACGCTCGCTCGGCCATCACCAAAACGTCGGAGACCATTCCGGTCAGCGCTGGTCGCCTGGCGCTCGGGACCTGGCAAGGCCTGTACGTGTGGGAGCACCGCTCGCGTCCCCACACCCGGCGCCTGATCGTGCACGTCTTCGGCGACTGAAACTACGGAGCGCCGGATTGCCTCTACCTCGAGCGCTGGTATAACCCGGCCCTCCGAGATGCTCGACCTGCGCGTGAAGACCCCTCCCGAATGGCTCGAAGCCGTGTTTGGCGACTTCGACGCCTTCCTGCTCGATCACGCCAACTGCGAGCGCAAGGCGTCCGCCACCGGCATGTCGTTCGTGGCGCGCTACCCGGACCGGCGCGAGCTGCTAGACCCGATGATCGAGTTCGCCAAGGAAGAGCTCGAGCACTTTCACGTCATGTATCGCATCTGCGCCGAGCGCGGGCTGATGCTGGCCGACGACTACAAGGATCCCTACGTCAACGCGCTGCGCACCCAGGTCCGGGCCGGCGGCGACGCGCATTTTCTGGACCGGCTCCTGGTTTCGGGCGTCGTCGAAGCGCGCGGCTGCGAGCGACTGTTCATGGTGGCCGAAGCCCTCGAGCAACGCGAGCCCGCGCTCTACCCCCCGTATATGGAGCTGGCGCGCGCCGAATCGCGGCACCACGCCTTCTTTTTCCGCATGGCCCGGCTCTACTTCAGCGAAGCCATGGTCAGGGAACGCGCCGGCCAGATGCTCGACTTCGAGGCCGAGCTCGTCGCCCGGCTGCCGCATCGCGCCGCCGTGCACTAAGCTGAGGGCAGCAATGTCCGAGCTCGCGCGCCGCAAATACCTCGAGCGGTACGCCGAGCCCGAAGCGCGTTTCGCGCAGCAACTCGGTCACCAATACAGCGCCACGCTCGTCGTCCCGCTGTGCGGTGAGGACGAGAGCTTTCTGGATGGCCTTGCACCGGCCTGCGCGGCAGGCGCGGCGAGCGGGGCGCGCGTGCTGCTGATCGTGATCGTCAACGGCACCGAGGACGCTGCGCCCGAGGTGACAGCAGCCAATCAGCGGCTGCTGGGCTTGCTCGCCGAGCGCCTGCACCCACGGCAAGAGCTGGCTGCCGTGGAGGGCTCGCCGGCGGCCGCGCTCTTGGGCCGCCCGGGCAGCTTCGATCTGTTGCTGATCGATCGCGCCAGCGCGGGCCGGTGCTTGCCGCCGGGTGAGGGCGTGGGTCTAGCGCGTCGCATCGGCGGTGACCTGGCGCTCGGGCTGCACGAGCGCGGCGGCGTCCTCTCTCCGTGGCTGTGCTGCAGCGATGCCGACGCGCGCTTGCCGCTCGACTACTTTCCGGCGCTCGAGGCGGTCCTGCCCCGCGCCCCGGACGGCACGCGGCGCGCGGCCATGAGCTTGCCGTTTTGGCACGTGCCCTCGGGTAACGAGGCGGTCGACAGCGCTACCTTCGCTTACGAGCTATCGCTCCGCTACTACACGCTCGGGCTCGCGTTCGCGCGCTCGCCCTACGCCTACGAAAGCCTGGGCAGCTCGCTGTGCGCGCACGCCGACGCCTACGCCGAGGTGCGGGGCTTTCCTCGGCTCAAGGCGGGCGAAGACTTCTACTTGCTCGACAAGCTGGCCAAGGTCGGCAGCGTGCACCGGCCGGCCCTGCGCCCGCTCGAGCTGCTTTCGCGCGTCTCCGAGCGTGTGCCCTTCGGCACCGGTGCCCGCGTTGGCGAGATGCTGCGTGGTCAGGAGCTGCGCGCTCATCACCCCAGGCTGTTCGAGCTGCTCCGGCTAACGCTACAAGCGCTGCGGCACGCCGTGCGCATCAAGAGCCACGAAGCAGCTCTCGAAGCGCTGACGAAGACGCTCGACGCCGGCAGCGTGGGCGCCGTGTCGAGCGCGCTCGACGAGCTGCGCGCCTTCGAAGCGCTGCGCGACATGCTCGGCGCTTCGCCCGATGCGCGGGTGCGCGAACGCCGCCTGCTCACCTGGTTCGACGCGCTGCGCACGCTGCGCTTCCTCCACCTGCTGGAGGTGCCGGCCGGGCTGCCGCGCCAGCCGCTGAGCCAGGCCTTGGCGGCCGCGCCTTTCTGCGGCTTCTGGCGTCCCGAAATGAGCCTCTCCGAGGCCAGAATGGCTGCGTTCAGTGCTGAACAGGCATTGCCCAGCGATATTGGTGTGGAGAGCGCGATTTTGGGCGGTGTCAACGATTCCTGACCGTCAAAGCCTGAACGGAAGCAGCTGAACAAAAGACGCTGCACCCCTAGATATGGTCTTGACGGTTGGGGTGGACCCCAATATGTTGCCCCTCTCCTCTGGGGCCTGGTCTGATGGTCAGGTGCTCGGAACAACAGTGAGCGCTCGGTAGCAGTCCCGGGTGCTCCTGAACCGAAGTGTGACCACGCTCCGCTCGGTGGCTGGCGAGTTTTCGCCGCCCCGGGCCGTTCAATTCCATCAGCTTTCGTGACGCGGGGCTCGGTCCCGCTGAGTTTACAGACGTGTCCAGAGGTAGGTCCAGGCGCCCACATGCCTGGCCGAATGGCCGACGTGCGAGCTGGCATCGCGCGTCCGGATCGAGGGAGAGACAACATGGTTCAGGCAATCGACGTCGGCGGACCGGTTTCGCAGACGACTGAAGACGAGGCAATCAGCTCCGGCCGCGACAGCGGAATCCGTGAGAGCGCAATCGCTCCCGCGACCGCGATGCGCGTCAAAAAGCGCAACGGCGACGCGGAGCCCGTCGACGTGAACAAAATCGTCAAGGCCGTGAGTCGCAGTGCGGCCGGTCTGACGCGAGTCGACTCGATGCGCGTCGCGCTGAAGACGATTGGCGGCCTGTTCGACGGTGCCACCACCCAGGCGCTCGATCAGCTCTCGATTCAGACCGCGGCCAGCCTGATCGCCGAAGAGCCCGAGTATTCGCGGCTGGCGGCTCGCCTGCTCGCCACCTTCATCGACAAGGAAGTCCAGCACCAGGACGTCCACTCCTTCTCGCAGTCGATTGGCCTGGGGCATCGCCTCGGTCTCGTCAACGACCGCGTGCTCGAGTTCGTGACGCGCTCGCAGCGCAAGCTCAACGACGCGCTCGAGAACGACAGGACGGACCGCTTCGAGTACTTCGGCCTGCGTACCGTCTACGATCGTTACCTGCTGCGTAATCCCAAGACGCGCCAGGTCATCGAGACGCCCCAGCAGTTCTTCCTGCGCGTCGCCTGCGCGCTGTCCGAGACGGTCATGGAAGCGCTGCAGATGTACCGGCTGTTCTCGTCGCTCGAGTACATCCCGAGCTCGCCCACGCTGTTCAACTCGGGCACGCGCCACGAGCAGCTTTCCAGCTGCTTTCTGCTGGATTCTCCCGGCGACCACCTGGAAGACATCTACCGCAAGTACACCGACGTGGCCCTGCTCTCGAAGTTCTCGGGCGGCATCGGCCTGTCGTACTCGCGCGTGCGTTCACGCGGCTCGCTGATCGAGTCGACCAATGGTTACTCCAGCGGCATCGTACCCTGGCTGAAGACGCTCGACGCGTCGGTGGCCGCGGTGAACCAGGGTGGCAAGCGCAAGGGCGCCTGCGCCGTGTACCTCGAGCCCTGGCACGCCGACGTCGAAGAGTTCCTGGAGCTTCGCGACAACAGCGGCGACGCTCAGCGCCGCACGCACAACCTGAACCTCGCCAATTGGATCTGCGACCTGTTCATGCGCCGCGTCGAGAGCGACGGCGACTGGTCGCTGTTCGACCCCAAGGCAGTCCCGACGCTCACCGATCTGTATGGTCCGGAGTTCGACGCCGCCTACGAGCAGGCGGAGGCCGACGGCCTGGCCGTCAAGAAGCTACGTGCTCGCGACCTGTACGCGCGCATGATGCGCACGCTGGCCGAGACCGGTAACGGCTGGATCACCTTCAAGGACAAGTCGAACCTGGCTTGCAACCAGACGGCGCTACCGGGCCGCACCGTGCACCTCTCCAACCTGTGCACGGAAATCCTGGAAGTGACGTCCGACTCGGAGACGGCGGTCTGCAACCTGGGCTCGATCAACCTGGCCCGCCACGTCACGCCCGAAGGCTTCGACTTCGAGAAGCTCGCCCGCACCGTGCGCATCGCCGTGCGCCAGCTCGATCGCGTGATCGACCTGAATTACTACCCGATCCACCAGACCAAGAACTCCAACTCGGCTTGGCGCCCGGTCGGCTTGGGCGTGATGGGCCTGCAGGACGTGTTCTTCGAGATGAAGCTGCCCTTCGACTCGCAGGAAGCGCGCGACCTGTCCAAGCTGATCGCCGAAGAGGTTTACTTCCACGCGCTCTCGGCTTCTTGCGACCTGGCGGCCGAGAAGGGTCCCCACCCGGCGTTCCACGAGACGCGCGCCGCACGCGGCGAGCTGCAGTTCCAGGCCTGGGGCGTGGAGCCCGAAGGCAAAGCGCGCTTCGCCGATCTGCGTGACCGCATCATGCAGGTGGGTCTGCGCAACTCGCTCTTGATCGCCATCGCCCCCACCGCCACCATCGCGGCCATCGCGGGCTGCTACGAGTGCATCGAGCCGCAGGTGTCGAACCTGTTCAAGCGCGAGACGCTGTCGGGCGAGTTCCTGCAGGTCAACCGCTACCTGGTAAGCGACCTGGTGCGGCTCGGGCTGTGGACGGACGAGACGCGCAATCAGCTGAAGCACTCGGAAGGCTCCGTGCAAACCCTGACTGATTTGCCGGACAACTTGCGCACGCTGTACCGCACGGCTTGGGAGCTGCCGATGCGCTCGCTGATCGACATGGCCGCCGACCGTGGCGCCTTCATCGACCAGAGCCAATCGCTGAACCTGTTCAGCGAGGCGCCGAACATCGGTCAGCTGTCGAGCATGTACTTCTACGCCTGGAAGAAGGGCATCAAGACCACGTACTACCTGCGCTCGCGCCCCGCGACGCGCATTCAGAAGACGAGCGCAGCGCCGCCCTCCGCCTCCACGCCGAAGAAGGAGTACACCGACACCGAGAAGGTCGTGTGCTCGCTCGAAAATCCCGAGAGCTGCGAGGCGTGCCAATGAACAGCCACCACCGTCCGGAAAAGCTCCTCGATCCGGGGCTTTGCCTGTCGCTCAGGCCCATGCAGTACCCGGGCTTCTTCGACATGTACAAGAGCGCCATCAAGAACTCTTGGACGGTGGACGAGGTCGACTTCGCCAGCGACGTCGACGACATCCGCAAGAAGCTCGGGCCCCGGGAACGGCACCTGATCGAGCGGCTGGTGGCCTTCTTTGCCACCGGCGACAGCATCGTCAGCAACAACCTGGTGCTCAATCTGTACAAGCACATCAACGCGCCGGAGGCGCGCATGTACTTGTCACGCCAGCTCTACGAGGAAGCGCTGCACGTGCAGTTCTACCTCACGCTGCTGGACACCTACATTCCGGATCACGACTCGCGCGCCAAGGCGTTCTCGGCCATCGAGAACATCCCCAGCATCCGCAAGAAGGGCGAGTTCTGCTTCAAGTGGATCGACTCGATTCAAGACATGAATCGCATCGAGACGCGCGCCCAGCGCCGGCAGTTTTTGATGAACCTGATCACGTTCGCTGCCGCGGTCGAAGGCCTGTTCTTCTTCGCAGCCTTCGCCTACGTGTATTACCTGCGCTCACGCGGCCTGCTGCACGGCCTGGCCACGGGCACCAATTGGGTGTTCCGCGACGAGAGCGCGCACATGCAGTTCGCGTTCGAGGTGGTCAAGCAAGTGCGCGAGCAGGAGCCGGACCTGTTCGACGCCGACATGCAGCGCGACGTCGTGAGCATGCTCCAGGAGGCCGTCGAGGCCGAGACGCTATTCGCCGAGGATTTGCTGGGCGAAGGCCTGGCAGGTTTGTCGCTGCGCGACGTGCGCGGCTACCTCGAGTTCGTCGCCGATCAGCGGCTGCAGCAGCTCGACATGCCCAAGCACTACGGCACCAAGAACCCGCTCTCGTTCATGGAGCTGCAAGACGTGCAGGAGCTCACCAACTTCTTCGAACGCCGCGTCGCCTCCTACCAAGTCGGCGTCACCGGCGAAGTCACGCTCGACGGCGCCTTCTAGCTGAGGCCCATGCCCAGCTAGAAGCTGGTTCCATCGCCAGCACGCTGCTGCTGCTACTCAGCGCCACGCTGGCCGGCTGTAGCAGCCTCGGCAATTGTCCGCCGGAGGGCGACGACCTCACCGTCACGACGGGCAAGACCTTTGCCGAGTTTCGCCTCTACGAGTCGGCACCGCTGCACGGGCCCCTGGATCCGTTTCCAGCCCAAACCACGGTTCACTTCATTCACGATCTAGGTTTCAGGCCCGAAACGCTGCAGAGCTTCGTGTCGTTCACCGCCACAGGCTCCGACTCCGCCGACAGCCCGGGCAACCAAAGCCGCTGGCTGTGCGTCGACGACCACGAAGTCGTCATCAGGAACGACACCTGCGAGGAGTTCTTCATTTCCGTAACGGTCAGCGGCACCGGCGAGCAGCACGCCCCCTGCACCTGCGCCGAGGGTCTTGGCAAGGGCGAGTGTCCCTAGCCGGAGCAAGCTCGAGCTAGGGGTGCAGCACCCCACCGTCCGTATCTTGAATCGGCAGATATCGCCTGCCCGATTCAGTAGCACTGCGCGATGTCCCCCCCAGGTGAAGGGCTGCCCACCCCCGCCCGTCCTCGCCACCTGGCGGTGGCTGCGGGTGGTCGACCCCTCCCAAATCGCCGGCCTACGCCGGCTCAGGGAGGGGTAGTCACTGTAACAGCGCGCGGCGCG
>DATDEV010000658.1:0-8222 GCA_036522995.1 Polyangiaceae bacterium | reverse complement strand
ACAAGGATCTCGCGCGGCAGTTGCGGCGGTGCAGCGTTTCGGTGGCGCTCAATGTGGCCGAGGGCATGTACAGTCGCGGGAACAACAGAGGCGCGCGCTACCACTCGGCGCTCGGCTCGGCGCGGGAGACGCTGGCGTGTTTGGAGGCTGCGGAGGCGTGCGGCTATGTTGCTGGTGTGGAAGCTGCGCTGAGTGAGCAGCTGAAGCGCGTGGTGGGCACGCTCGTCAAACTGGTTGGTGTATGAGCGGGCTGATGCTTCTAGCGGTTCCGCCTCAGGGCTTGAGTTGGGCGGCCTTGATCCACACATAAAGAAGGGGCTTCAAGGCTCGAACACGGACTTCTTGATCTGCGCGGTCAGCATGCGACGAAAGCTCGCGGTCTTGACTACCGACAAGGACTTCGCCGGCTTCGCGCGAGTTCTCGGCTTCGAGCTGCACGTCTCGCGCTGAACCCACCACAGCACAGTTTCCCCTGGGGGACGGTCTTGCGTAGCCGGCTATTCAGACGTGCTCGGTCCCGCCTGGATCGTACGAGTGAGCTCGAGGAGAGCTTCGCTCGTCACTTGTGGGTGAAGTTGGTCGGAATACGCGGCGCGATTGAGAGTGGCAAACGCCAGTGGGCTCTGAATCTGGGCGAGTGCCCAGATCGCAGCAAGCTGTTCGGCTGGTGGGCGCTGCCGCCAGGCGCGAAGGAAGCGGACGATTGGACCGGCCGAGAAGAGCACAGTCGTAAGGATGTCGATTGGCTTATCGGAGCCCGTGCAACGCCAGAGCGCCAGTGCGGTTTCGACGCGCAGATCTGGGCGCGAATGAACGAGCGACTCAAGCATGGGCACGGCCAAGCGGGATTGGAGGAGGCCAAGCGCTCTCACTGCAGTAGGATCGGTCGTCACTGACGCTTCGACGAACGGGAGCAGGCGCTGTTCGGTGAGTCGCTTCTCCTCGGCGTTCATCTCTAGGATGGACGAGACCGGCGCCGCGCCGTCGAGGAATGTGGCGTGGCCGCTGGCGCGGTAAGCCCAAAACGTCTCGAAAGCGCTCGTCACGTCCTAGGAGCCTTGCTTGGCAACACCGGCCTCGAAAAGGGCCTTGCGAGCCTCTGGTGTGTCGAGTGCTCGAAGGCCACGGATGCCCCAGTCACGCAGTGACTCATCTGGCGACGCAAGTTGCTCGGCAAGAAGGCCGAACGCGCGGGGACTTCTGGCTTCACCGATCAGCTCGAGGAGCCAGCAACGCAGACCATGATCCGTCTCGCGCCCGAAGTCGGTCATGAGCGCGTCAACGTGCGCAGCAGCGTGCTGAAGCAACGCGTGGAAGCCCTCCTCCTGAAGCTGAGGGTCGTGCTTTCGCATGAGGGCCAGGCACTGGTCGTAGTCGAGTGAGCGTTGCTTCTTGGACACGATGAGTTTTTCAGCTCGCGAGGCCCGTTGGGAATCGGAGCGTCAACTCGCCCTGCATCGCCACTACGGGATAGCATACCCAGGTTCGGTTCGCTGGCGCGTGGCGGCGCCCTCTCGCGAGCTCGGCCGCCCGCCGAGCGCTGGAGGCCAGCGCATCCATTCACACCCAACGACTGAAAACCCCAGGCGAACGCGGACGTGCAACGCTCAACGCGGACGAGGACGCGGGATGCGGCACGGCGACGCGGCATGGACTACGGCTACGCCCGGCTGGGCAACGACGACATGGGATGGGAATCGGCGACGCGGGATGGAGGACAAAGCGTCGTGCGGCTCCGTGAGCCCAGCGAGCACGCGACCGGCGGGGGCACCCTATTTGGTCGCTATCGTCAGCGCTTGGGCGAAGAAGGGGGAGGCCTTGGCCAGCTCGGCCACGTAGTGCTGCACGTCGCGCTGCGCCTGGCGGCTCAGCTTGGCGAACGGGATCACGTGCTCAGTGGGCACGTAGCGGAAGGTGAAGTTGATACGGCGGGTGCGGAAGCCTTCGATGTCGGGCGGCAGCAGGATGCCGGCGCGTTTGTCGACGCGCTGCACGCGGTGAAACACCCGATCCTTGAAGAAGCCGCCGCCAAAGATCTGCAGCGAGCCGTCGTCGAGCCATTGCGAGACGAGCGGGGCCTCGCGCTGGCCGATGCGACTCGACCTCACGAACTGAAACAGCGCCCGCTCGCCGATCGACAGGCTGGCGACGGGACCCGGCTCGAAGTCGCGGTGCTCACCCACGCGGGCGGTGTCGACCCAGCGCGCTTGGGGTTCGGCGCCGGTGCGGCGCGCTCCGTAAAAGTTCACCAGGCAGGTGTTCAGCCGGTAGCCGGCGGGAATATCTTTGCGCGGGAACAGTTTGGCTATGCGGCGTTCGGTCTCGGCGACGAGCCGAGCCAGCACCTCTGGAAATGGCTCGGCCGCCACGCAGCGATCCGCCGTGCCGCGCGGCGGCCGGTAGTAGTCGAGGCAAGCGAACTGCCAGTTGCCGAGCCAGTAGACCGGCCGCAATAGCTCGCGCTGCGTCTGACCCTCGGGCAGCGCTCGTTCGGTCGAGTATCGTTGCTCCCAGATTGGGCGCAGCGTGGCCAGCCACGATTCGAGCTGCCGCCGGTCGCGCGGCTGGAGAAAGCCCGGAAAGTAGTGGTGACCGCGCGGGTCATGAAGCTCTCGGACGACGGGCGGGGGCGCCAAAGCGGAAGCCTGGCGCTTACACGAGCGTGGCCTCAGCGTGAAGGGCTATACTCGCCGCATGCGCTTTCTGGAGCGGCTTGGCCGCGCGGTTCTCGTGCTCACGGTGTTCGGGATTGCCTCGTACTTCTCGATGCAATCGGGCACCGGGGGCCTGTGGCGCGGGCTCGAGTCGGCGCATGCGGTCACGGCACCCGGGCAGCCCAAGACGCCCTACGACCTGACGCAGCTCGTGGCGGTCAACGAGACGCTCAACACCATCCGCACCAAGTACGTGGACCCGAGCCGCGTCAAGCCGCGGCAGATGTTCTTGTCGGCCCTGAACGAGATTCAGCGCGAGGTGGCGCAGGTTATCGTGCGCCACGAGGACAAGGCCAAGGTGGTCAAGGTTCAGGTCGACAGCGAGTCGGCCGAGTTCCGGGTCGACAACGTGCAGGGGCCGTGGGACGTGGCGGCGCGTTTGCGCGAGGTGTTCAGCTTTCTGCAGGCCAACCTCAAGGACACCGAGGTCGACCTGCGCGAGGTCGAGTACGCCGCTTGTAACGGCATGCTGCGCACGCTCGATCCGCACAGCGTGTTCCTGAGCCCCGAAGCCTACCGCGAGATGAACCTGTCGACGTCGGGGCACTTCGGTGGGCTCGGCATCGTGATCTCGATCCGCGACCAGGCGCTGACCGTGATGCGGCCGATGCCGGGCACGCCGGCCGGACGCGCAGGGCTGAAGCGCCTCGATCGCATCACCAAGATCAACAACGAGTCGACCCTCAACATGCCGCTCGACGACGCGGTGGGCCGCCTGCGCGGCAAGCCTGGCTCGAAGGTCACGGTCTGGATCCACCGCGACGGCAACGAAGGCTGGACCGGCTCACGCCCGTTCGAGCTGACCCGCGAAGAGATCCAGGTGAAGTCGGTCGACTACCGCGCGCTGGGCGGCGGGGTCGGCTACGTCCGGCTCAAGCAATTCCAGGCCTCCAGCTACGACGAGCTCGACGAGGCGCTCGGCGAGCTCGGCAAGAAGGAAAAGCTCAAGGGCCTGGTGCTGGATCTGCGTGGCAATCCCGGCGGCCTGCTCGAGCAAGCTGCCAAGATCGCCGACCGCTTCCTGGACGACGGCGTGATCGTATCGACGGTGGGCACCTCCGAGGGCCGCGAGGAGAAGCGCGCCACCCGTCACGGTACGGAGCCCAACTACCCGATCGTGGTGCTGACCAACGGCTCGAGCGCCAGCGCCAGCGAGATCGTTGCCGGGGCGCTCAAGAACCTGGACCGCGCCGTGATCATCGGTCAGACGACGTTCGGCAAGGGCTCGGTGCAGCTGGTGTACCCGAACGTCACACCGGAGCACGCCGCGCTCAAGCTCACCATCGCGCAGTACCTGACTCCCGGCGACGTCTCGATTCAAGGCGTGGGCGTGGCGCCCGACATCGAGCTCGATCCGATGACCGCCGATACGCTGGAGATGGACCTGTACCGCTCCGAGCACGCGCTGCGTGAGCGCGACCTGACCAAGAGCCTCGCCGGCGCTGCGCGGCGGCCGACCGAGCCGTCGTTCTTTCGCATGCGCTTCAACCTGCCGGAGACCGAGCGCGCCAAGATCCGCGAGCGCGGCGGCGATCTGGAGGACGAGTTCGAGCTCGACATGCCGATCAAGATCGGCCGGGATCTGGCTGCGAAAATGGCGCCGGGCAAGCGCAGCGAGCAGCTGCGAGCAGCCAAGGCTCAGCTCGAAAAGATCGAGCTGAGCGAGGTGGACGCGATCGCCGCCGACCTCAAGCGCCTCGACGTCGATTGGGCGGCGCCGCCCAAGGACTTCGCGAACCCGCCCAAGCCGAGCGACTTCGAGGTCACGGTCAAGACCGATCGCCCGGGCGACACCGTGAGCTCGGGCGAAAGCATGTCGCTCAAGGTGTCGGTCAAGAACAAGGGCACGAGCCCGGTGTACCAGCTGCGCGCCATCACCAAGAGTGACGGCCCGTACTTCGACGAGAAGGAGCTGGTGTTCGGCAAGGTGATGCCGGGTGAGACCAAGACGACCAGCGTGCCGCTCGGCTTTTGCGACATCGAGGGGCGCAAGCCCGGCTCGAGCGAGCCGGTGCCGCTCGACGCCAAGCGCAGCTGCAAGGTGCCGCTCGACGCCGACACGCGCTCGGACGTGCTCAAGGTGCGCTTCTTCGCGGAGGGCTCGGAGCCGCCGCAAGAGACGGAGCTGCGCACGACCATCAACGCGCAGCCGCAGCCGATCTTCGCCTACACCTACCAGGTCGTCGACAATCGACCCGGCAACGGCGACGGGCAAATCGCCGTCGGCGAGGGCGCGACCGTGTACATGACGGTCAAGAACGTCGGCAAGGGCAAATCGTTCGAATCCCAGGCCAATCTGCGCAACCTCACCGGCGACGGTCTGCTGCTCCACAACGGCCGCTTCGACGTGTCGAACCTGAAGCCGGGCGACAGCCGCACGGTCGCGTTCACCTTCGACGTGCTCGACCAGCTGCAGGAGAGCTTCGTCAACATCGAGCTCAGCGTGACCGATCGCGATTTGCGCGTCGGCTCGAGCGAGAAGGTGAAGCTGCCGATCAGCAAGAGCCCGCTCGCGCTGGTCAAGGCGCAGGGCAAGGTGGCGCTCACCGCCACGGCGGGCGTGCGCGGCCAACCGCTCGGCGCCGCGCCGGTGGTGGCAGAGCTCGAGAAGGGCGCGGTGCTCGACCGGCTGGCGACCTTCGGTCCCTACACCAAGGTCAGCCTGGGCGACGATCGCTTCGGCTTCGTGGAGACCAAGGCGCTGCGCGACGGCGCGGCCGGCAAGGTCTTGGTCGGCCTCAAGCCGCTACTCACGCATTCGCCGCCGCTGCTCGAGGTCACGCCGGCCAAGCTCGCGACTCGCGACAGCAAGGTGCGCATCGAAGGCCAGGCCAACGACTCCGATCGCGTGCTGGACGCCTTCATCTTCGTGGGCTCGCGCAAGGTCTTTTACCAATCGAACCGCAAGGCCGACGACCCGACCAAGCTGAAATTCTCGCTCGATACGGAGCTGCAGCCGGGCATCAACGTCATCACGGTGGTGTCGCGTGAAAGCGAGGACACTACCTCGCGCTACACGATGATCGTCCGTCGCGACGGTCCGAACGGCGAAGCGCTCAAGACCGTTCGCGGTGAAGCCATGGGCGACGACCTGGGTCTCGACGGCGAGTGACGACGACCCAGGCCGGCAGGTCGCGTCTCTTGCGACCCGCCGGCCCGTCAATCCCCCCCATCAGCTCCCCCGATATTCCACCCTCGTTTTTCCCCACGCCCGGCTGGGCAATTGCTGAAGGCTGGGCGCTAGGGCACGAGCGTCGTTTTCAAACGCTCTGTAAGGCTCTGACCTAGCGACGTGTAGCCGTAGTCGGCCGAGCTCGCGTCGTCGACGTTGGGCGCACACACGGAGCCGAGCACGCTGCGCTCGCCCAGGTCGCGCGCGACGGCGAGCTGTCGCAGGCCGGGGTAGGCCTTGCCATAGTACTGCGTGATGCTCGGCGCTCCGCCCCCCGGCGGACGGCACAGCGGCCTGCTATAGGCCAAGTCCGCCTGGTAACAGTCGCAGCCTTCGTTGGCCTCGAACGCGGCTGAATCGCAAATCAGCGGCTCGGGCAGCTCGAAGGTGCACGCGAACTGCAGATCGTTTTCGCCGCCAGCGTGCTCGTGTCCGTTGATCGGGTTGGCGCGTGGATTCGTCGACGTGGACGGCGTGGTCGAGGCGGCGACGATCGGGTTGACGCCGACGCGCTCCGCTTGTGACTCGCGCATGAACGGGTCCGACGGGGCAACATAGGTGGCCGGATCGCCCACGATGACCGGCCACCTGTTGGCGTCGCTGAGCTCCGTCGCCGATAGATACTCCAGGGGCCCGCCGTTCAGGCTCGCGCTGGTAGCGATGTCCTGCCATGGCACGCCGCCCAGGAACGCGAACGTGAACAGCGTGGAGTTGCGGCGCACGTTGCCACGTTGAAACAGGGGATTTTCCACCAACGTCCCGTCGCGGCTCGGCACTTTTGCGCCCGTGAAGCCCTTGACGTAGCGCGACAGCGGGTAGAGCAAATCGAAGCCGAAGCGGCGCTTCTGCTCGAAGCAGCGCAGGTTGAGGGGATCCAGCTCCTGAGGCAGGGTGGTGCTCGTCGAGCAATTGGGATCCTGCGCAGGCAGAGTGCAACCCGTCGCTGCCCTCTGCTCACCACAAGACTGGCAGCAGGCAGCGTTGGGATCGGCGGCGCAAGCCGACGTGCTGGCAAACATCGGAGAGTTTTGCCTGACCAGCAGCCAGCCGTAGCCCTCGTCCTGGATGGAGCAGTCGTTTTCATCGCTGAGCATCAGCACCACGACCGAAGAATCGGGACGCAGAAAGCTCTCGCGCTGCTGAAGTAGCGACTCGTCGATACCCTGCAGGACTGCCACGTTCGAGCCGGGCGGGACCGCCACCGCAAGCGGCGGCTCGGGATCGACCAAGAAGCGATAGACCGATTCGAGCTGCGCCTCGTAACCGCAGCCCGTCTGGCCGACGTTTTCGACCATGGTTTGGACGTCCGCGACCAGGCTCTGGAGGTTATTCACGCCCGGCGGTGTCGAGCGGGCATCCGGATCCCATTTCAGAAAGCCCTGGTCCTGGTAGCTGGTGAGGTTCTGGCGCACCTTCGGCAGCAGGTGAGCGTGATCGTCGTCCCCCGGCTGGGTGCACACGTCGTCGTTTGCGGGATTGCCGCCGTGGGAGCCGAGGCTCGAGGTGATGACGCCGACGTGCACGTCGCGCAGCGGGGGGTGAGCGCGGGCGCTACCGGCGGGGCAACTTCCGCCAGGAGCGGGCTGGGCAACGGACGCCCCGTCCTCTCGGACGCAGGGCGGGTAAATGAGGTTACCGATCAGGCTGGGCAGGCTCTTGGCGAGCAGCTCCTGCTTGTCGGCCATGGAGATGGAGTTGTCGATGGCGAGCAGCAGGTCGACCTTGTCGGATTGGACCTGTGGCTCGTCCGGGGGGACGTAGCCCTCTCCGGCTGCCCCATCGTCTCCGCCCATGCCACCGTCTGCGACCGTCCCGCCCGTCTCGACCCCCCCGGAGCCGCCGGAGCCGCCGGAGCCGCTGGAACCACCAGAATCGCCAGAGCCGCTGGAGCCAGCGGCTGCGAGGTCGCCGCCCGCGTTGAGGCTGCCCGCGTCGGTGACATCGCTTCCCCCGCTGCCCGCGGAGCCCCCGCCGCTGGTGCTGCCGCCTGCCCCGGGTCCGGGTTTGGCGGTGTCCCCGCAGCCCATGCTCACCAGAAAGGTGAGAGCTCCCCCGTAGATGGCTCGTCGCATCCTGATCTCCCTGCCGGCGCCTGTCGCCGATGGCAGTACATACCCGCTCCGCCCGGGATTGATCCCAAGGAGTGTGAAGAAAACGCCGAATCTCTCGGAAAGCCCGGCATTAACGTCGCCCTAGGGCTTGATCAGCGTCCCGGTCAGGCGTTGGCTCAGTGAGCGCAGCACCGGGCGGTAGCCGTAGTCGGGCGCAGCCGGGTCGGCGATGTTCGGAGCGCACACCGAGCCGAGCACGCTGCGCGCCCCCAGTCTTCGGGCCAC
>DATDEV010000657.1:0-6854 GCA_036522995.1 Polyangiaceae bacterium | reverse complement strand
CGCCCGCTCGGGGCGGGCTTGCTCGTCGTTACGCTGCTGGGGCCGGGCCGCCGCGGCCCGCCTGGGCGTGCCGCCGTCGGGGCGGCAGAAGCGCTAGCGCTAGCGCTAGCGCTCGGCGCGGGCTCCGCCGGCGAGCTCTCGGGCACCGAGACCGGAGGCGACGGGCTGGCAACGGTGGGCTCGCTGGGCGTGGCGGGCGCCGTACTCACAGCAGGGGCCTCGGGGGGAACGGCTGACGCACCCTGGCCTTCGTCGCGTCCGAACGCGAAGCCCACGCCCGCGCCCACGATCAAGGTGATACCCGAGGCCAGGAGCAGCAGGGTGCGCCGGCGCGTTTTTTCGGAGCGCGCGAACGAAGGCGGCGGCTCGGTGGACGAGGCCCCCGGCAGGGAGCGCCCGTCGGCGCTCGGCGTCATCTCGCGCCCAATGCCTTCGAGCACGGTGGCAGGTTCGTCGAAGGCCGCTTCCGGCATGTTGAGCTGCGGCGCCGACTTCGCCATCTCGCGCCGATCGGCCGCGTCGAGCGCTTGCTTGATGGCCTGCCTTTGGCGGTCCAGCCGGTCCGGCATCAGGCGTCGAATGAACTCCGACACCTCTTCGTCGGTGCTCTCGCGCATGGCGCTGGGCAGCGCCCGTGTGAGCCCGATCAGCATGTCGTTGGCGGACGGATAACGCTTGGCGGCGTCCTTGGCCAGCGCCTGCATGACGCACGCTTCGAGGCCCGCTGGGTAGCCCAGCACCAACGTCGACGGCAAGATCGCGGGCTCATCGGAGCTGATGCGCGCGATGGTCTGGGCCTGATCGTCACCCCGGAAGGGGTGCTTTCCGGTCGTCATCATGTAGAGCAGGATGCCCATCGCGAAGACGTCGGTACGCCGATCGATCTTCTCGCCGCGCAGCTGCTCCGGCGACATGTAGGCGATCTTGCCCTTGAGCTGTCCGGCCTCCGTCACCGTATCGAGACGAGCGGTCGCCTTGGCGACGCCGAAGTCCACCACCTTGACCACGCCGTCGAACGTGACCAGCACGTTCTGCGGTGAAACATCGCGATGGACTAGGCCCACCAGCACGCCGTTTTCCTCACGTAGCTCGTGTGCCGCGTGCAGGCCGCGGCAGGCCTGGGTGGCAATATGCACTGCAATTGGAAGTGGGATGCCGCCGCGCGTGGCAGCGTATTTCATGATGATGCTGAGCGCTTCCCCGCTCACCCACTCCATCACCAGGTAGAGGATCCGGTCCTGCTCGCCCAGATCCATGATCTCGATCACGTGCGGGTGACGCACCTGGGAGGCGAGGGTTGCCTCATCCAGAAACATCCGCTCGAAGCTCGGGTCGTCGACCAGACCCGGCAGCATGGTCTTGATCGCCACCAGCTTCTGGAAGCCGCGCGTGCCTTTGAGGCGCGCCGCCCACACGCTCGCCATGCCGCCCTTAGCCACAGGCACCAGGAGCTCGTAGCGGCCGAGCACCTGCCCGGGCGAGACGTCATCCAGCATGAGGAACAGCGCGAAGCTTATCACCGGCATGCCGCCTGCGAGCGAGCGCCTTCACCGGTGGCTGATCCGAGCGTTTCTGGCCCAAGGGCCGTATGCGGACTCTGTCTCGTGGCGTTTGGGGTCCCAGCCTCTGTCTCGCGTCGTTTGGGGCCCCAGCCCCAAACGCGGCCTCTGTCTCGTGGCGTTGGGGCCCCAGCCCCAAACGCGGTATTCGGGTGGGCGTGGTCCTCGTTACCGACTCCACCCTACATTGGTACATGGCCGTTCGCGTCAGTGAGTAATGGCGGAGGGGCCGGCGTGGAGCTCGACGCGCCCCTCGACGCTGGCGCGCAATGCCAGCACTTCGCCAGCAGCAGCGCCCGACGCCAGCACTGGCGAATGCGTGGTCAGGATCCACTGCACCGAGGGCAGCGCCGCGCGCAGCGTGGACGGCAGACGCAGGGCCACGGAGGCGTCCTGGTGCAGGTCTGCCTCGTCGATCAGCACGACGCCCTCGGCGATGCGCGGGTCGCGATCGGGATAGGCAGCCCAGAGCGTGCGCACGCTGAGCGCGCCGAACGCAACCAGATGCCGCGCGCGGGTGGGCAGCGCATCGAACGACAGGCGCGTGCCATCGCTGCTGCGAAACATCGGCTCCCAGCTCGAGGCATCGAGGCCGAGGTAGTCGAAGCCCGCCAGGCTGACCAGGGGACCTACGACCTTGAGCATGGCGGGCCCCAGGGTATCGAGGCGCAGCTCGCCTTCCTGCGGGCGCTTTTCGGCGAGCGCGCTGGCGATCTCGGCGTAGGCGAGGGCTTGCTTGGTTTCGCGCGATAGGTCGGAGCGCGTGGCGTCGTCGAGGCCTGCAGGCTGTTTGACGTCGTAGCGAGCCACGCCGCGGCTGGGCGCAGAGATCGCGATCGGCTGCTTGGAGAACCAGCGCGTGGCGGCGATCGACAGGAAAGCGAAGCCACCTTCGCCCGCCACGCGATCGAACAACGCCTGCTCGCGACGGCGGGTCAGCTCGAGCTCCTCGGGGCCGCCCAGTTTGACGTTGGGGCTAGCCACGCGCAGTGCATGCGGCCGCTCTGGATCATCCTGTCCCAGTTGCCAATCGGCGACGGCCCAGGCTGCGGCAGTCCCGTCGCTCGGTCGCGGGCGATCGCTGCGCGGCTGCTGCACGGTGGCGTGACCGGGTCGTGAGCTGCCGATCGCGGCGAGCAAGCTGGTCTTGCCTACGCCGCCGCCGCCCTGGATCACCACCACACGGCGCGGCTGGTCGTGCTGGTCGGTGAACGACAGCTCCAGGTGATCGAAAGGGCCGATGCCGTGCAGCTCAGCACGCAGCAGGTACATACCCCACCGATGCTACTCCCGAAACGTGGCTTCCGCGCGCTTCTTCAGCGCTTGATTCATGTACACGAAGCCGCGCGCAGTTAGGGTCAGGGTGTTTCCCGCGAAACGCAGCAGAAGTCCCGAAAAGTTCTCGCCCTGCACGAAGCGTGAGCGGCGCGGTCCGAGCGTCGTCACCAGGAAGAAGTGCTCGGCTTCGAGCAGCACAGGCAGCAGGAACGCGCCACGCCAGCGCAGCTCGCCCGCTTCAGCCTCGTCGCGCAGCGCCGTGAGCCGGGGCTTGAGCAAGTAGCTCTTGCCTTCGGGCAGGCTGAGCTCCACCGCGAGCTGCTCGCCTACCGCGAGCTTGCCGGAGATGGCCGTGATGAACGGGTTCCACTCCGGGTAGCGCTCGAAGTCGCGCAGCACCGCCAGCACGTGGGCGGCGGGCGCGTCGATTTCGACCTCGGTGCGCAGCTCGGTTTTCGGCATATTGCTCGGTCTCGTGGCGGTTGGGGCTCGGTCTCGAGGCGGTTGGGTCCCAGCCCAACCGCTGTGTTCTTGGACCTATGGCCTTGGAGCTATGGGCCTTGGTCTGTTGGCTTGGACCTGTTTGCCTTGGACCTATTTGCCGGAGAACGGCTTGGGCTCACGGCGCTTTTTCACGGCGGTCATGGCGTCCTCGACGGCGGCCTTGTCGTCGCGCAAGCAGGCATAGCAGTCCGCGCGTTTGTTCGGCCCGCAGCCGTAACGTCGGGACAGTTTGGCCAGCAGCGCCAGGGAGCGGCGGTCGCCCTTGTCGCGCACGCGCGGCAGCAGCTCTCGGTTCTGCTCGCAGGTTTCGGCGATGCGCAGGTCCAGCGCCACCGCCAGCTCGGGCGACGACTTGGCGCGCACCTCCTTGCTGAACACCAGCGAGCGAGCGAGCTCGGTCGCGCTGTTGCGCGCGACCGTCCCAGTCCACACCTCGTACAGCAGGTCGGCGCTGAGCGGGCCCGGAGCCTCCGCCATCGCGCTCAGCGCATCGGGCGCGGTCAGCGGATCCTCGGCGGTGCGACGCAGCTCCGCGAGCGTAGCCGAGTCTTTGAACAGGCCCGGATCTCGCGCGAGCTTTTGGCGCAGCTGAGCCACGCGAGTCACTTCGCGCTGTCGTCTCGCGGCAGCGAGCTGCAGCGCTTCGTCCTTGCTCAGCTCTTCGGCGCGACGCGCTTCCAGGGCTTCGGCGTCGGGCGCGTTCGCTGGTAGGGCTGGCGCGGCCTGGTCGAGGGGTGCTGGCGGCTCGGGAGCGACTTCGGTCGCGGACGGCAGCGCGCTGGGCGCGGCGCTGACCGGCGTCGCGGCGCTGGCCGCAGGTCCCGTGGCGACGTCGCTCGAGCTCGAAACCGCTGCAGCCACGAATGCGCTGCCGAGCGACAGTAGCAGCAGCATCGGTGTGAGCAGGCTCCACAGCGGCACCTCGCCGCCGGCGAAGCGCACGCGCTGCCGCAGGGCGCTCAGCAGTGAGGGCGCCGTCTGCATCGAGTAGGATCGCATCTGCAGCGACGGCGTCTGCAGCGCTGGCGCGAGCAGCTGCTGGGGATCGCTCGGGGGCAAGTAAGCGCCGCGTTGTGCGACCTGGGTCGCTTCGGCAGGCTCGGAGTCGCCTTGTAGCTCGGTGGCGAACGACGGGAGCGCGACCTCGGTGCTGGGCTCCGACTCGGCAGCAGCCGGCGTGGAGTCGAAGCTCGGTAGAGGCGCTTGAGATCGCGGAGCGGGTTGTTCCGAAAGGCGGGGCGGGGGAGGCAGGCTCGGCGGCGGAGCTCGCGTGGGGGGAGGCGGCGGTAGGTTCGGCAGCCCCGGGCGGTGCTGATCGCCGAGCGAGGCGCGCTGCATGGCTTTCAGGCGCGTCTGAATGTCGGCATCGATTTGCGTGACCGCGGGCGTGCTCGAGGGATCCTCGTAGCTAGGTAGCGGTCGAGCCTCGGGAATTTCGGACTCGACTTCGCCTCTCGACCCAGCGGGAAGTATCTCCACCGGCGCAGTGGCTGGCGGCGCGACCGACCAACCCGAATCGACCAGGGACGCGCGCAGCTCTTTGGGGTCACGACCCCGTCCGCTCATAGGTCTCTCAGGCTAGCACGAGGAATTCGCTCGCCGCGCACGCTTCGTGATGGCTTCGTTGCGCGCGGCTCACGACGATGTGGGCACGACGCCTTCATAGGCTCTGCGATCGGCCGCCTTGACCTCGGGCTCCGGCCGCTCTTCCGTCAGCTCCGGCCCGCACAGGACAGCCTCGGCGTCCTGCGGCACACGCCGGATAACGTGGTCGTGACCGACGCATGCCAGCGTGGTGTAGCCCTCGGCGATCAGCTCCTCGCCGTCGCTGTCGAGCTCGGGGCGGAGCAGCCGGTACTCGAAGCGCATTTGTACCCGCTGCAGGTCCGTTAGCCGGGTCTCGATGCAGAGCAACTCGTCGAAACGTGCCGTGCGGCGGTAGCGAACGTGCACCTCGACGACGGGCAGGTGAATACCGAGCGAGGTCCAGGAGTGATAATCCAGGCCTCGGCGCCTCATGTATTCGACTCGACCCACCTCGAAGTACGAAATGTAAGTGCCGTGATGGACGATGCCCATCAAGTCTGTTTCGCCGAAGCGGACCCGTACCGTGTGGCGCGAGACGCAATGGCTGGGAAGGTCACCTTTCAAGAGGCGCGGGAAATTACATAATCCGCCACTCTTCTCGCAAGCAATAGCGTCACTTTCGTCTGCGGGTCATGCTTTTGTCGACATTTCCGCACGCATTTTCCGGCTAAGCTGTCCGGGCAATGCTGCGAACTCTCCTCCTTCGGGACGGCGCCGAGCCGTCTTGGGTCGAGGGAGACCGCGACGCCCGGCCTCCGGGACCCGGGGAGCGGGTGTGGGTGGACGCCCAGGAGCCCACTCCGGAGGAGCTGGTCCTGCTCCGGGAGCGCTTCGATCTGCACCCGGTCGCCATCGACGACTGCGCCCGCATCGACCAGCGCCCCAAGCTCGAGGAGTACGAGCGGCAGCTGTTCGTGGTGCTGCATCGCCTGGTGCTGCCGACCGAGCCCGGCGGCAGCATCTCGAGCTTGGAGCTACACGCATTCCTGGGCGAAGACTACCTGCTCACGATCCACGACGAGCCCATGGTCGAGGTCTCGACCACGCGCCAGCGCGTGCTGACGGACGTCAAGCTGCACCAGCGCAGCCTGGTCTACGTCTACTACTTGGTGTGCGAGCGCTTGGGGCACGAGAACTTCGACGCGCTCGATCAGCTGATCGACTCGATCGAGGCCATCGAAGACTCGGTGCTCAAGCAAGAAGACGACGATGCCTTACCCGAGCTGTTCGGGACCAAGCGCAACCTGGCCGCCGCGCGGCGCCTGATCGCACCGCAGCGGGAGGTGCTGGCGCTGCTGCTCGAACCCGGTACTCCGTTCATCGACGAGCGCGCTCGACCTTACTTCAGGCGCGTGCTCGACATGCTGATGCGCATGTCCGAAGTCATCGACACCCAGCGTGACATATTGAGCAACGTGCTGGATGCTCACCTGTCGCTGGTCTCGAACCGCACCAACGCCATCATGAAGAGCCTGACCTTGCTCAGCGCCATCTTCCTGCCGCTCAGCTTCGTCACCGGCTTTTTCGGGCAGAACTTCGAGCACCTGCCGTTCGGGAGCCCGCTACTGATGTGGTTCGGGCTGGGGCTGTGCCTGTTCATGCCGGTGGGCATGCTGCTCTGGTTCAAGAGCCGAAAGTGGCTGTAACCTGCTAGAAGGTACCCAGTAGCTGCGCTCCGAGCGGCGCTGGAGCCAGGGCCACGGAGGGCTCGCTGCTCGGGCCGCTGGTCAGCACCAGCACGGCACCGCTGGCCACGGCCGCGATGCCGACAGCTAGCGTGACGTTGGCGAGCGTGGTGTACAGCTTGCCCTGATCGATATCGGACTGCATCTCGGGGGGGCAGACGCGATCTGGACAGGCGTCGTCCAGCTTCGAAATCTTGCCGGAGCGCAAGGCGAAGAACACGCCGGACGTCGCCAGGCTCGC
>DATDEV010000656.1:0-3539 GCA_036522995.1 Polyangiaceae bacterium | reverse complement strand
TGGCCAGGTGGGCGACGGGCCGGGACACTACCGGCAGCGTACCGCCTGAGCAAGATTGAAATTCCGCTTCCAGCGTGATCACGCCGACCGGGTTTGGGGTCGGGGCCGAAAATCATCACGCGACCGGTCGTCTGGTCAGTGACTTGGACCCACGGCTTTTGACGGAGCTTGGGTGGGGTGCGAGCCTGCGCGCTGATGACGAGAGCGCGGGCTCGGCGCGTGCTGTTGGTCGATAACTACGACTCGTTCACCTACAACCTGGTCCAGTACCTCAGCGCGCTCGGTGCCGAGTGCGAGGTGGAGCTGAGCGATCGCATCGACGTGGCCAGCGCTCTCGCCCGCGCGCCCGACGGGCTGCTCGTCTCGCCGGGGCCCGGGGCGCCCGAGGCCGCCGGCAATTCGCTGGGGCTGATTCAGGGCCTGGCCGGGAAGCTGCCGATTCTGGGTGTTTGCTTGGGGCACCAGGCCATTGCGCTGGCGTTCGGTGGGCAGGTCGCGCGCGCGCCGGCTCCGGTGCACGGCAAGACCTCGCGCGTCGCGCACGACGGGCGCGGCGTCTTTCAGGGCCTGCCCAGCCCCTTCGACGCGACCCGCTATCACAGCCTGGCGGTCGTGCGCGGCAGCCTGCCTGCCGTCCTCGAGGTGAGCGCCGAGACGGACCAGGGCGAAATCATGGGCCTGCGGCACTGCCAGCTGGCCGTCGAGGGCGTGCAATTTCATCCGGAATCGATCCTGACCGAGCACGGGCCCCAGCTCGTGCAAAACTGGCTGTCCTGCCTATGACGACGAGCACCGGTCTCCCTGCCCCCAAGTTCGGCGACGTGTACGCCGAGCTGATGAGCGAGCGCGGCTTGAGCGAAGCCACCACGCGCGCCGTGTTCGACGCCATCTTCGCCGGGCAATGGACGTCGGCGCAGATCGGCGGCTTCCTGGTCGCACTGCGCCAGCGTGGTGAGACGCCCGTGGTCGTCGCAGCCGCGGCGGCGGCGATGCGCGCCGCCATGCTGCCGGTCGCGCACGACTTTCCCAAGCTGCTGGATACCTGCGGCACCGGTGGTGATGGCTCGGGCAGCCTGAACCTGTCGACGGGAGCGGCAGTGCTGGCCGCAGCGTGCGGCGCGCGCGTCGCCAAGCACGGCAACCGCGCCGCCACCAGCCGTTCCGGCAGCGCGGACGTGCTCGAATCGCTCGGTATTCCGCTGGATGTCCCGGGCGAGCGGCAGGGCGAGGTGATCGGCGAGGTCGGCATCGCCTTCTTGTTCGCTCAAGCGCACCACCCCGCCATGCGTCACGCCATGCCGACGCGCCGCGAGCTGGGCATCCGCACCGTGTTCAACTTGCTCGGTCCGCTGTCGAACCCGGCGCGCGTCAGCCATCAGCTGCTGGGCGCGCCCGACGACGCCACGCGCAAGCTACTGGCGGAGGCGCTCGTTCGACTTGGCGTGGAGCGAGCCTGGGTGGTGCGCAGCAGCGACGGTCTCGACGAGGTCAGCCCCTTCGCCGAAACCCGCGTCACCGAGGTGGAGCATGGCAAGCTGCGCGAGCACCTGATTTCGCCCGAGAGCTTCGGCTTCGCGCCGAGCCCGAAAGGCGCCATCGACGGCGGCGAGCCGGCCGACAACGCGCGCGCCCTGACCACCATCCTGGGCGGCGAGGCTCATCCGGCCGCCGACGCCGTGGCCCTGAACGCTGCGGCGGCGCTGGTCGTGTTCGAGGGCATCTCCGAGCTCGAAGCCGGCGCTCGCGCTCGCGAAGCGCTGGCGAGCGGTCGGGCGCTCGCGACGCTCAAGGCGTGGGCCGGCGCTGCCGAAAAACGACGAGCCGGTGCTGGTAGAAAGGGCGGCTGAGCGTGGGCGTGATAGCCGAGATCCTGGCGCAAAAGCAGCGCGAGCTGCCGGAGCTGCGCGCTCGCGCGCTGCCGGCGGCCCCGCCGCGCCGAGCCTTTTCACTCGCCGCTGAACGGCACGGCGGCCGCCTGAGCCTGATCACCGAGATCAAGCGCCGCTCGCCTTCGGCGGGCCAGCTGTCGACGGTGCTGTCGGTGGCGGAGCGCGCGGCGGCCTACGAGCGCGCGGGAGCCACCATGCTCAGCGTCCTGTGCGACGAGCGCTTCTTCGACGGCGGCTACGAGCACTTGGCAGAGGCGCGCGCAGCGGTCGGGTTGCCGCTGCTCTGCAAAGAGTTCGTGATCGACGAGGTGCAGCTCGACCTGGCGCGCGCCTACGGGGCGGACGCGGTGCTGCTGATCGTGCGCTGCTTGTCTGCCGCCCGCACGGCCGAGCTGGTGCGCGCCGCCCGCGCGCGAGAGCTGGTTCCGTTCGTCGAAGTGGCAACCGTGGCAGAGCTGCAAGTCGCGCTCGACGCGGGCGCCGACTTGATCGGCGTCAATGCCCGCGACCTCGACAGCCTGGAGATGGACGCGGAGCGTGCAGCGCGGGTGCTGGCGGCGATCCCGCCGGGCGTGGTGCGCGTGCACCTGTCCGGGCTCGCTCGCCCCGAGGATGTGACTCGCGTCCGCCTGAGCGGAGCCGACGCCGCGCTGGTCGGCGAGACCTTGATGCGCCAGGACGACCCCGAGCCCCTGCTGCGCCAGCTGACGGCGGCAGCCCTGGCCGGCTGACCTCGCCTGGGGCCGCTAATTTGTAGTCCCCTGCCCCCTGGCGTAAGTTCGAGGGCGCCGTGCTCCTCGACGCTGCCCTCGACTTCTATTTGCAGCATTTGCGAGGCGAGCGGGCGCTATCCAAGAACACCGTCGCAGCCTACGGCCGGGACCTCGGCAAGCTCTTGGTGTTCGCCGAAACGGCGGGCGTGAGCGAGGTCGAGCAGGTCGACCTGGGCCTGGTGTCGGGCTGGATCCGCGAGATATCCAAGGCCGGGCTGGGGCCGCGCAGCACGGCTCGCCATCTGTCGGCGACGCGCGGGCTGTGTAAGTTTCTGATGCGCGAAGGCGTGCTGCGTGCCGATCCGACCGAGCTTCAGGCGCGGCCACGCTTCGGTCGCAAGCTGCCGCGCCCGCTGGGTGAGAGCGAGATGCTCACACTGATCGAAGCGCCGAGCCCGGATTCGCTGCGAGGCCTGCGCGATCGCGCCATGCTCAGCATGACCTACGCCGCTGGCCTGCGCGTGAGCGAGCTGGTGTCGCTCACGCTGGGCGACGTCGATCGCGCGCGCGGCATCGTTTCGGCGCTGGGCAAGGGCAACAAGCGCCGGCTCGTGCCACTCGGTGAAGTCGCGCTCGACCACCTCACCGCCTACCTCGAGGCGCGCGCCGCCACCGAGCAAGTCGCGCCACGCCAACGTGGCAGAGTGAAAGCTGGGCGAAGGTTGGGGCTGGGGCCCCGACCTTCCACGAGACAGACCTCCGAGCTGCTATTTCCTTCGCCGCGAGGAGGTAAGCTGACTCGTCAAGCCTTCTGGAAAATCGTGGGTCGCACCGCGCGCGGCGCAGGCATTCGCGGCCACGTGCATCCGCATCAATTGCGCCATTCCTTCGCGACGCACCTGCTTTCGGGCGGCGCCGACCTGCGCAGCGTCCAGAC
>DATDEV010000655.1:0-5830 GCA_036522995.1 Polyangiaceae bacterium | reverse complement strand
CGGGCGTAGGCGCGTCCAGCCGCGTCACCTGCCAATACCATCCCGACAGCGGCAAATCGAACAGCGGCTCGCCGATGGATTGCGGAAACTTGTCGACGTTCTCCTCGGGCGCGGCCACGTCGGCGACGAGGGTGCGCAGATAAACCCCCAGCCTGCGGTCGAACGCGCGTTCCACCGCGGAGCGGTAGATCGACGACAGCACAATCCCGGTGACGACGAGAATTATCACGGTCCAGGTCGTCGCCGAGAAGAAGAGCCGAAGGGCGAGCGAATTAAGACGCATTGCCCGGCGCAGCGAGGAGGTAGCCAAGTCCCCGCACGGTCTGGATGACGTCGACGCCGAGCTTCTTGCGAACGCGCCCGACGAAGACTTCGATGGTGTTGGAATCACGATCGAAGTCCTGGTCGTAGAGATGCTCGACCAGCTCGCTGCGCGACACCACGCGGCCGGTATGGTGCATGAGATACGAGAGCAGACGATATTCGTGCGAGGTGAGCTTGACCGGGTTGCCGTCGACGGTGACGCGGCCGGTGCGGGTGTCGAGGCGCACGGTGCCGCAATTGAGCTCGCTCTTGGCGTGGCCGGCCGAACGACGCAACAAGGCGCGGATGCGCGCGAGGATCTCCTCGAGATGGAACGGCTTCGCGACATAGTCGTCGGCGCCTGCGTCGAAGCCCTGGACCTTGTCGCTCCAGCGATCGCGTGCGGTCAGGATGAGAACCGGCATGGCCCGGCCGGCCCGACGCCAGGCCTCGAGCACCGAGATGCCGTCCATCTTGGGCAGGCCGATATCGAGGATGACCGCGTCATAGGGCTCGCTTTCGCCGAGAAAGTGCCCCTCCTCACCGTCAAAGGCGCGGTCGACCACGTAGCCCGCGTCGGTCAGCGCGGTCGCGAGTTGCCGGTTGAGGTCGGGATCGTCCTCGACGACGAGGAGGCGCAAAGCGAGTACTCCTGCTGATCGCCGCCCGTGCCGTTTCCAGCAGAATCGGCGGTCGCCAAGGCCATCTTGCCATTAAATAATATAATAATGCGGGGAAGGTTGAGGAAGGGTGGCCGCGTAAGCGCCACCGCGATGTAGCGGGGGTCGCCGCGAGCCCTGCGGCGGGGCTCGGAACGGGTCCGGCCTTGGCGCCGCCTGGCCTGGATTGCGCCGGCAAAGCTACGCGCAGGTCTCGAACCGCACGCATTTTGCTGAACTTGCTGCGGACGTGCTACCACTATCGCCACCAACCTGGGCCGTGGCGTCGTGAGTGACGATTTCATCCTCGAAACCGAGAATCTCACCAAGGAATTCGCCGGTTTTGTCGCCGTGAACGGGGTCAATCTGCGAGTCGCGCGCGGCACCATTCACGCACTGATCGGACCGAACGGAGCCGGCAAGACCACCTGCTTCAATCTGCTGACGAAGTTCCTGAGCCCGACCCGCGGCCGGATCGTCTACAAAGGGCGCGACATCACGCCGCTCCCTCCGGCCGACGTGGCACGGCTCGGGGTCGGCCGCTCGTTCCAGATCTCGGCCGTCTTTCCGCACCTGACGGTGCTGGAAAACGTACGCGTCGCGCTGCAACGCAAGCGCGGCTCCTCGTTCGACTTCTGGCGCTCGAAGCGCGTGCTCGACGTCTTCAACGAGCGGGCGATGGAACTCGTCACCGACGTCGGCCTGTCGTCCTTCGCCCATTGGACGGCGGTGGAACTTCCCTATGGCCGCAAGCGCGCGCTGGAGATCGCAACCACCTTGGCGCTCGATCCCGAGATGCTGCTGCTCGACGAGCCGATGGCCGGCATGGGTCACGAGGACATCGATCGCATCAGCGCCCTGATCAAGGCGGTCGCAGCGAAGCGTACTGTGCTGATGGTCGAGCATAATCTCAGCGTGGTTGCCAATCTTTCCGACTGCATCACCGTGCTCACCCGCGGCCGGGTGCTCGCCGAGGGCCGCTACGATTCAGTGTCCTCCGATCCGCGCGTGCGCGAGGCCTATCTCGGAGTCGGCGATGCTTAGCCCCAGCATCGCGCCCCTGCTCGCGGTCGAAGGGCTGCAGGCCTGGTACGGGGAATCCCATGTGCTGCACGGCGCCACCTTCGAGGTTCTGCCCGGCGAGGTGGTGACGCTGCTGGGCCGCAATGGCGCCGGCAAGACGACGACGCTGAAATCGATCATGGGCATCGTCGGCCAGCGCACCGGATCGGTTCGCTACGAGGGTAAGGAGCTCATCCGCCTGACCAGCGACCGGATCGCACGGCTGGGCATTGCGCTGTGTCCCGAGGAGCGCGGCATTTTCGCGAGCCTCAGTGTCGAAGAAAACCTGCTGCTGCCCCCCCGGGTCCGCTCCGGCGGCCTTGATCTTCCGGCCATCTTCGAACTGTTTCCCAACCTCAAGGAGCGCCTGTCCAGTCAGGGAACGAAGCTTTCGGGCGGCGAGCAGCAAATGCTGGCCATCGGCCGCGCACTGATGAGCGACCCGCGCCTGCTGCTGCTCGACGAGCCCAGCCTCGGGCTGGCGCCCAAGCTGGTGGACCAGATCTTCGAGGCCATCGTGGAGGTGGCGCGCGGAGGCCTCACCATCTTGCTCGTGGAGCAGAACACTCGGCTCGCGCTGGAGACGGCGTCGCGCGCCTATGTGCTGGTGACTGGCGAGCTCGCGCTATCCGGCTCGTGCGCGGAGCTGCGCCAGGACCCGCGCATCAAAGGCGCCTACCTCGGCGAAGACGTGTCGGCGTGAACGCGCGCCTGAAGGCTCCGACCGAACGCGCCCTATCGCCGGCCATCACGTTTCGCGGCAACGTGCGCGCCACACGGCACGGCTGGCTCAGGCTCACGCCGGCCTACTCGGTCGAGCTGGTGCGCCAGCTGCTGCAGCAGCGTTCACACGCTGATCTGCCGGTTTTGGACCCGTTTTGCGGCACCGGCACGACGCTGGTCGCTTGCGCCGAGCTGGGCGTGGCTTGCCGCACCGTCGACATCAATCCCTTCCTGCGCTGGCTGGCGGTTGCCAAGAGTCGCCCCTACTCCGCTGCCGACGTGAAGAAGGCGCGCGCGCTGGTGGGCGCGATGGCGCGCGCGGCGGCCAAGGGCAAGCGCCGGGAGTGGGTGCCCGGGCTGCATCAGATCGAGAAGTGGTGGGACGAGCACACGCTGTCGGGGCTGTCGCGGGCGTTCGCCGAGCTGGGCGGCAAGCGCGGCAAGGCGCGCGATTTGGCGGCGCTAGCGTTCTGTCGGGCGCTGATCGCCTTGGGCAACGTGAGTTTCGCGCATCAATCGATGTCGTTTCGGAAGCGGGGCGCTGTCGGACGCGGCCCGGAGGTGGCCGCGTGCTTGCTGCACGCATGCGAGCAGCTGGAGCTCGGAGCGAGCCAGGAGCTGTTGGGGTCCGACGCGCGCGTGCTGGTGGGCGATTCGCGGCAATTGGAGCGGCTTTTGCCCAAGGAATCCTGCGGCTCGGTGATCACGTCGCCGCCCTACGCCAACCGCATGAGCTACATCCGGGAGCTGCGCCCGTACATGTACTGGCTCGGGTTTCTCGATGACGGCAAGCAGGCGGGCGCGCTCGACTGGCGTGCCATCGGCGGCACTTGGGGCGCAGCTACCAGCCAGCTCACGACGTGGCAGCCCGAGGGTACGTTCGAGCTGCCGAAGCTCACGCGACTCGCACGCAAGATTCACGCGCACAGCCCGATCTTGGCGCGCTACGTCGAGCGCTACTTTCACGACATGGACCGCCACGTGAGCGGGCTTTCGCGGGTGCTGGCGCGAGGCGGCGAAGCCCACTACGTCGTCGGTAACTCCAAGTTCTTCGACGTCATGGTGCCGGCCGAGCAGCTCTTCTTGGAGCTGTTTCGGCGCCACGGTTTCGAGCGAGGTCGCGTGCGCGTGCTGCGCCGGCGCACCAGCAAGAAGGAGCTCTTCGAGTACCTGGTGAGCGCTACCCGCGTCTAGGCCGCGGCCAGGACGCCGAACGCTGCCACGCCTGCCTTGCGCAGCTCGCGCCGCAGGTCGTCGGCGCGAGTCGTGGGTACCGCCAGCAGGGCCGCCAGCAGCTCGGCGCCGAAGCGATCGAGCGTGGTGGTGCCGCAGGCGGCAAAGTCTTGCGACGCACCGCGCAGCACGGCGCCCCAGGCGCCGCACAGCTCGCGGAACTTTTGGGAGTAGCGCGCATTGCCGTCGAGGTAGCCGCGACTTTGGAGCGTGAGCTCCACGTTCTTGCCCAGGGCGTCGGCCGGCAGCGGCTCCAAGCGCAGCAGCCGCGGCAGCAGAGCCGCCGAGCGCGTGGCGCCCTGCGCGAGCAGCGCTGAAACCAGGGCTGCCTCGAAGTGCGCAAACGCCGGCGGCAGCTCGGGCTCGGCGACTGCCGGCTCGGGAACGTCGGGCTCGGCGACTGCCGGTTCAGGAGCGTCGGGCTCGGCGACTGCCGGCTCGAGCGGGACGTGCACCGAGAGCTTGCCGGAGTCGGGCGCCAGGTCGATGTCGACCGGGCCATCGAGGTACGGCTCCTCCTCCTCGAACCAGAACACGAAGGGCTGGCTCGGGACCGGCTCGAAGGGCGACAGCTCGACCTTGGCGGCGCCGGTCACGCTCGCGCAGATCCAGATGGCTCCGCTCGAGATCGCGGCGTTGTCGTTGGGGAACTCGGACGCACGCGACGGAAAGCCCACCAGGTATGGCTAGCCCCATCGTGCGGGGGCGGCCAAAAAACCAGGCGCTTAGCGAAATGCGCCGGCCATGCCCAGGCGGTCGACAAGAGCCGGCGCCTGAAGGGCCTCAACCGAGGGGCTGCGGGGGCGCCATCGAAGCGAGAAGATCGTCCTTCAGCGGCCTGCAGGCCGGCACGTTTAGAGTCAGCGCCGGGCTGCTGCTATGCTTTGGCGTGCACGGCGTTACTCGCTCTCTCCTGCTGGTCGCTCTCGCCCTGACTGGCGGCTGTACGCCGCACCCGCCCCCGCGCTGGGCGGAGGGCGGCGCGCCGCTTGCGTTCGGTCCCGCGCGCTGGGAGCACGACGGCGATGCGGTGGAAATTCAGCCGGACGGGCGCGTGCTGGTCGACGGGGACCTGAGGTTCGTGCTCGATCGCGTTGGCCGGGTCGCGAACGACGACTATGACCCCTACGCGGTGCTGCTTCCGGACGGGCAACTGGCGGGCGTCGATAACGCCACCCTCGGCCGGCTCGGCGTGACCAACGCCTCGCCGCCTGGAGCCGTCGCAGCGTGGCTGGCCGTGATGCCTGACGGCCAGGTGGTGTACTTCAGCACCGACGGCGATCGCGCCTCGGGCGGGGCCTGGAAGGGTTGTACCGGTCCCATCCTCCGCACCTGCACGCTCGTCACTCACCTGCTGGCGGTCGCCAATTATGCGGCTCCGAGCAGCGGCGTCAGCGTTGGGGTCGGGGTCGGAGTCGGCTTCGGCTACTAGGACGTGTCCCTGAATTGCTGCTCTCCCCGTAAACGTGCCCGTGCCCGTGCCCGTGCCCGACGGTCCGTAAGTTACCGTCGGCGGTTTTGGGGTGGTAGGCCTGGGTTTGTGGCGCGGGCGAGGCCCGCGCGCGCCGCGGGCAGCTGCCCGCGCAGTCGACGGTGATTCAATCAACCAACGAGTCGCGAGACCGATGGGGCGTGATGCAACTCGATCACGAACGACTGGATGTCTACGACTTGGCGCTGGAATTTCTGGTCTTGGCGAACGGCATCAGCGAGGGATTGCCACGTGGGCGGAGTCATCTGGCCGACCAGTTCACGCGGGCCTCGCTCTCGATCGTGCTCAATCTTGCGGAGGGCGCTGGCAAGCACTCGAAGCTCGATAAGCGCCGGTACTACGTGACGGCGAGAGGGTC
>DATDEV010000654.1:0-6302 GCA_036522995.1 Polyangiaceae bacterium | reverse complement strand
GCGCGCGTGCCCTCCACCAGACCGATCATGACCGCAAACTCTCCGTTGCGATCGACGAACTCGCGCGTGCCGTCGACGGGATCGACGAAGAAGATGCGCTCGGAGGCTCGGAACTCCGCAAACGTAGCCGGGTCGCTCTCCTCGGCGACGATCGGAACGCCTGGAAATTCTCGGGAAAGTAGCTCGACGATCAACGCATTGGCGCGCCGATCCGCTTCGGTCACTGGGTCGCTCGGGGCCTTGTAGTCGACGGAAAACGGCTTGGCGTAGACCTCCATCACCACGCGCGCCGCTTCGCTAGCGATGCGCAGCATTGCTTCGAGCTCGCGGTTCACGTCTTGATTCCCACGCTGGCGAGGCGGTTTCTGAGCGCAGTCCGACCGCTGGTCGGGAGGTAGGGTGGTTCTCGGCCGGCGTCGCGCAACAGCTGATCGAGCTGCATGCTGCTCTTGGGGCCGATTACCACGGAGCTTATCAGCTCCTCGTCGAGCGCGAAGCGCAGCGCCGCGGCGCGCAAGCTGGTCACGGAGCCCGTGACGACGGGGCGCATCGCCGACAGCTGCGAGATGCGCTTTTTGAAGTCATCGCTGGTCCAGCGCTCGCGCCGGTGGTCATCGGCAGGAAAGGTCTTGGTCGAGGGCCACTGTCCGCACAGCAGCCCGTGCGCGAGCACCGAGCGCGCCAGCAGGCCCAGGTTGTTGTCCCGGACGGTGCCCAGCAGGTCGTTCAGCTCGCGCTGATAAAAGGCGCTGTAAGCCAGCTCCAAGACCTGCGCACCTGCGGCGATGGCGGCGCGTCCGATCTCGGCGCTGCCGACGCTGGCGCCCCAGGCCTTGATCACGCCGTCGCTCTGCAGCTTCTCCATCAGCTCGCGCAGCGCCGGGCGGCCGAAGGGCACGCTGGAGGGGTTGTGCAGCAGCAGCACGTCGATCGGGCGCTGCAAGCGCTCGCGGGACTTGGAGACCGCTTCGCGCAGGTAGTCGACGTCGAAGCGCTTCTGCGGCGGCGTCGACGAGCGATCCGTGCCCACCTTGGTGATGACGATCGCGTCGGGGTGCTTCGCCAGCAGCCGTCCGAGCCGACTCTCCATGGCGCCCTTGGCGTAGGCGTCGGCGGTCTCGAAGGCCATCACGCCCAGTGCCAGCGCGCGCTCGATGACCTGGTCCTGCTGGGTCTCCTCGATCGGTCCGTAGCCGTCGCCCGAGAGCCCCCAGGTGCCCAGGCACAGCTCGCTGATTTCGAGGCCAGTCTTGCCGAGAGTACGGCGGCGCATCAGGCGGCTATAGCACGCCGTAGGACCAGTAATGGAAGGTCGCGAGCGGCGTCTGGCCCTGGAACGTGAGCCGGGCCGTGCCGGCCGTGACGCCTGGTGGAACCGCGAACAGGGCCTCGCGCAGGTTGCCGGCGTCGATGCTCGCCTCCAGCGGCTGCTGGCCGGCGATGCTCAGCGTGAGCCGGGTCGGCACTTCGCTGCCGAGGCGCACGACCAGCAGCCCGTCGGCTTCGACCCGCAGGCTGAAGTCGTCGCGCAGCCGCTGCGCGCGCCCGCCGTCGGACACGCCAGCTTCGGTCGTCACCAGGTTGCTCACGGAGCTGGTGACCCCGAGCGCGTAGCCGTGCGCGGCCTCGCTTTCGAGGTCCGCGACGTCGAGCTCGTCGAGCAGCGGCCGCCCTCCGACGTCGCTGGTCGGCTTGTCGCCCGTGCGCAGGCTGGTGTAGTCGGCCAGGCACGCGACCATGCGCGGCCCGCCCAGGATGGTCGCGCCCTGCACCTCGCGCTCCGTCAAGCAGTCGCCCAGCAGATTGGGGATCGCGAACCATTCCGGGTACACGATGAAATGGGAGGGCAAGTCGGCGCGTCGCATGCGCTCGTAGTGCTCGAAGCGCGAGCCGGCGCCGCCGACCCAGTAGCGCGCTTCACCGCGTGTCGTCAGGCCAACGACGTCGAACGTCTGCCGCTCGGCATAGAAGGCGATGGCGCCGGCGTCGTTGACGCCGAGCCTGGCGTCGCCAGGCAAGCTCTGCTGCGCCCAGCGCCCGAGCGACACTTGCTGCGCGCCGATGGCGGCTGCACTCACGGCCAAGTCGGCCAGCGACACCGGCGCCAGCCGTGCGAAGCCCAGCGCGCCCGTGAGCGGCAGCAGAGCGCCGAGCGCGACGAGCCTGGGCGAGAAGCGCCGCAGCGGCTCCGCCACCAGCTCGCCGAGCGCTGCCAGCCCGAGCAGCCAGGGTCCCGCGAACGGCCACAAATAACGCAGTCGGTTGACCAGGAAGGTTTCGTAGCTGGTCGGCAGCAGCATGCCCAGCCCGACCAAGCAGAGCAGCGCCGCGTGCGCGCGCGCCCCTCGCAACGAGGCCGCCGCCCCCAGCGCCGGCAGGCAGGCCAGCGCAGCGAAACGATAACCCTGAGGTATGAAGGTCCAGGACCACTCGCGACCGTCGAGTAGCGTGCCGGCAAATAGCTGCAGGTTGGCCAGGATGCTCTGGCCCAGGAGCCCTCGATAATAAGGATTGCTGGGCAGCCACTTGGCCATGGTGGTGGTGTGCGCGGCGCTGCCCGTGCACAGCCAGTTGAAGAGCAGCGGCAGCAGCGTAGCGCCGAGCGCCAGCGCTGCGCGCCAGCGGCGCTCGCGCGCGTCGAGCGCAAAGGCGATGGCCACCATCAGCGCTCCGAGCACGCCTTCGGGACGCATCAGCACGCAGGCCACCGCCAGCGCCCACAGCTCGCGCTGCCGAGCGGGACTGCGCGCACCTTCGATGTGCTCGGCGGCGCGCCGCGCGGTGCGTAACAGCAGGAAGCCGAGCGGCACGACCTCCATGCCGCTGGCCGCGAACCAGGTGTTGGCGGGCAGCGACAGCACCAGCAGGCCCGCACAGAAGGCGATCGGCCAGCTCAGGAAACGCCGCGCCGCCAGCAGCACCTCGCAGGCTTGCCCAAACAGGGCCGCGAAGCCAAAGCAGTAGCAGAGCCCAACCAAGGTCTCGCCGGACGCACCCAGCCAGAGCGCCGGAGTCAGCAGGGCGGGCCAGAGCAGGCTGGTGGCGCCCGGCACGGGCGGCAGCCCCGGCGAGTAGGCGAGCGGCTGAAAGCGCGCAAAGCTGCGGGCGAACTGGAAGTGGATGTAGCTGTCGTCCAGCGGCGCCGCCAGACTTCCGCCGCCAGCCCGCGACACCGCCGCGGCCGCCCACAGTCCCAGGCCGAGCGCGATCAGCGCATAGCAAGCGCAGCAGGCGAGCGTGAGCCTGGTCGCGTCCCGCGCGGGCTGTGCTAGGGCTGCGCCGCCGTCGCCTTTTGGGCCAAGCGCCATGACCGCCGCCTCTAACACGAAGCCGAACCCGTATGCCGACGCTCCGCGTCTACCCGACCTGCCGCTGGTCGAGCCCGCCAGCTTGGTGCGCGCAGGCTGGCCCGTCGAGCTCGAGATTGGGCCAGGTCGGGGCGGCTTTTTGTTCGAGCGCCTGGCGGCCGAGCCCGAGCTCTGCATGCTGGGCTTCGAGATTCGCCGCAAGTGGGCCACCATCATCGACAACCGGCTCAAGGCGCAGGGCCTGGGCGAGCGGGCGCGCGTCTTTTACGAAGACGCTCGCACGGCGCTGCCGCGCCTGCCCGCCGGCTCGCTGTCACGCATCTACGTTCACTTTCCCGATCCGTGGTGGAAGAAGCGCCACGAGAAGCGGCTGGTGGTGAGCCCGACGCTGCTGCCGGACGTCGTGCGCGCGCTGAAGCCGGGCGGTGAGCTGTTCGTGCAGACGGACGTCGAGGATCGCGCGAGCGAGTACGAGCTCGCCATCTCCGAAGCAGCAGGCCTCGTGCCGGCACCGGGCGGTCCGCGCCTCTCCGAAAATCCGTTCCGGGCCCGCAGCCCGCGCGAGCACCGCGCCATCAAGGACGGCCTACCCATTCACCGCCTGCTTTATCGCAAGCAATGAAATCATCGGCTGGGTCCAAGCCCAGGTGATCACGCGACAGCGGCCCAGCCGACCACGCGATGCCTGCCGGTCCACCGCTTGCTCTATTGCAAGCAGTGAAACCCTAAGGCTAGGCTGCCTGGAATCATGCAGCTTCGGTTCCGAGCAGCTTTGGCTTTGCTGCTGGTGTGCGCCGGTTGCGCCACCTATCGCGAAGACCTGTATCGCGGGCAGCGCATGTACGAACAGAATCAGTACGAACGGGCGCTCGCGATCTGGCGTATGCTCGAGCCCGATACCGATTCGCTGAACGTCGGCGACCAGGCTCGCTACGCTTACCTACGCGGCATGACCGACTACCGGCTCGGCTTTCGTGCCGACTCGCGCTACTGGCTCGGCATCGCCAAGGCGACCGAGAAGCAGCATCCGGGCGGGCTGAGCGCCGAATGGCAGCAACGCCTCGACGAGTCTCTCGAGGATCTGAACAAGGACGTTTACGGCGACGCGGATCGCCTCGACAAGAGTCGTTCCACCTACGAGGAGCACACCAAAGGGGTGGACGACTCGACCAAGCCGTCCGATGGCAAGTGCTACGCCAACTCGGATTGCCCGGAGAACCACATCTGCGATCAGAAGCAGTGCATCAAGCTGTGATGCCCCGCGCGTCGCTCTCGCTTTAGCTGCGCCGCAAGTCTTCGATCAGGTCACGCGTCCTGAGCTTTTCCTTCTTCAGCTCGGCGACCTGCTGCTGTTCGCCGCTGGTCAGGTAGACTTGCCGTTCCAAGCGGTTCACCTCGCTGTCGAGAGACCGGTGCAGGCGCTGCAGATCCTCCAGACTCACTGGCTTCATCTACTCTCCTCCTTTGGCTCGGGTGGATCCGTCTCTCGCGAACAGGGCTGAATACGGATCCACTCAGCATTCATACGAATGCTATTCCTATCACGCTGGCCGTCAACGGTCCGCGGCCTGCCGCGCTGCGATTTTCGCCTAAGGAAAGCCATGCAGCTGATTGCTCGGACGTCCAAGTGAAACAATCGATGGGCATGAGGTTATATTCCCCAGTCGTCGTCCGCGTTTGCCTCGTTTGCTTGGCCTGCGCGGCGTGCGGGGCGCCGGCTCCGGCGCAGAGCCCGGGGCAAGCCAGCTCGGACCCCGAAGTTGAAGTGCCGCGCACCGTCGTCACGGAGACGGGAGCCAGCAGCATCCCTGAAATCCTGCGCGATGCGGCGCAATTGGCCGAGCAGAAGCGCTGGCGCGACGCGGCACTGGCCTACGATCGCGCCTACCGTCTCGAGCCCGAGGGCGCTGCCGGTGATGCCGCGGTTTGGGGCGCCGCCAACGCCTACGATCAAGCGGGCGACAATGTAGCCGCCCTGTCTCGCTACGAGCTTTACGCGCAGCGAAACCCTGCTCAGCCGCAAGGCCTCGCGGCTCGCGTGCGCGCGGTGCGGCTGCTGGTCTATCTCGGTCGTTTCGAGGCGGCAGGCGTGCACGCCGATGCCCTGGCGAAGAACCTGGATTCGCTGAACGAGCTCGGGCGCATTTCGGTGCTGAGCGCCAAGGCGCTCGCGCTGCTCGAGCGCGGCGACGATCAGCAGGCGTCGTACTACATCGAGAAGGGGCGCGACATCGCCGAAGCCAACCGGCTGGGCGAAGCGAAGCCGCTGTCGCGAGACTTGGCGCAGCTCTACTACGCGCTCGGCGAGCTGCGGCGTGCGCGCAGCGCTCGCATCAAGTTCGTGCCGCTGCCGCCGGCGTTCGGCAGCGTGCTCGAAGCGCGCTGCGTGCTGCTGCTGGACGCGCAGAGCGCCTACTCGGACACCATGCGCGCCAACGACGCGCATTGGTCCGCGATGGCCGGCTTTCGCGTTGCCGAGCTGTACGCCGATTTGCATCGCGACCTGCTGGCAGTGCGGGCGCCTGCGTCGGCCGACACCGAGCGCCAGCGGCAGCTGTTCGAAGGCGCAGTGCGCACGCGCTACGCGATTCTGCTGAGCAAGGCCAAGGGCATGGCCGAGCACACGCTGGCGATGGCGGCCCGCACTGGTGAAAGCTCCGAGTGGGTCGAGCGCACGCGCCAGGCGCTCGCCAGCATCGAGCGCGGCATCGCGGCCGAGGAGGCGGCGCTGGCGAAGCTGCCGTACACGAAGCAAGACTTCGAGGCGTACTTCGCCCAGATGGACGCCGCCGCCGCCGCGGCCCCAGCCAGAGCGACGCCGAAGACCTCCAAGCCCGTGCCGGCCCGAGACCCGGCACCCGGCACCCTGTAACCGGTAACCCGGGACTGGGCGGCTGTGACCCAATTCCGGCGACCGGACCCGCATCCCGGCGACCGGACCTCGCACCCCGGCGACCGGACCCTCGCACCCCGGCCACCCACCAGCGCGAATGG
>DATDEV010000653.1:0-2113 GCA_036522995.1 Polyangiaceae bacterium | reverse complement strand
GGCGGCGGCGCCCAGCAGCCCCAGCGTGGCGCCGGCGTCGCGCGGCCCGGCGCCGCTTCCAAGCGGCGTGATCCGGCGCTATCCATTCTGACCCTTCGTGCTAAAAGCTCAGCAGGTGCAAGCCGGTTCGCGTCGTTTCCTGAGTGTGCTGGCGAGCGCCGTGCTCCTCGCCACCGCCAGCGCGCACGCGCAGACGACCGTCGACTGCCCCGAGCAGGATCCGGTCATTTGTGGCCGCCGGCACTTCGAGACCGGTACCGCCGCCTTCGAGCGCGGTGACTACCCGGCTGCCACCAGCGCGTTCGAGGCGGCGCTGGCGCAGCGCCCGCACGCGGTGATTCGCTTCAATCTGGGGCTGTCGCTGGCGCGTTCGGGTCGGCCGAAGGCTGCCATCGAGCAGCTGGCACTGGTCGAGGCCGACGCCGAGGCCGACAAGGAGCTGCGCGGGCGAGCGGAGCGAGAGCGCAGAAGCGCTCAGCAGTCGCTGGCGCGGGTTTCATTTCGATTGACCGATCCGAGTCACGAAAGCGTCGAGCTCGATGGCGCGGCGATCGAGGTTCGAGTCGACGAGGAGCTGTCGCTCGATCCGGGAAATCATCGCGTGCGCGTGATTTCGGGCAGCTCGGTCGTCCTGGATCAAGAGCTGGAGCTTGCGCCCGGCGAGCGGGTCGAGCTGCGCGTGGGGGAGCGCTCGCGTCGCATCGACGTGGTGGTCGTGCCCGCGGCTGCGCCGCCGCCGCCGCCCATTCCGCCGCCGCTGACCGCGGCACCCCCGGCGAGCGGCGTCTCTCCGGCCTGGCTTTACGCCGGGGCCGGCGCCACGCTGGTGGTCACCGGCCTGACCGTGTGGAGCGGGATCGATACGAAGCACGCCCTGGATGACTACGAGCGCGATCTCCCCAACCTGTCGCCGGCAGAGGCTGATGAGCGGCTGCAGCAGGGGCATGCGCTCGAGCTGCGCACCAACCTGCTGCTCGCCGGCAGCATCGCGCTCGGCGTCGGCACGGCGGTGCTGGGTATCTGGTTCGTCGACTTCGGAGACAAGCAGGTCAGCGTCGGCGTCGCACCCAACCGCATGGCGCTCAGAACGCGCTTTTGACGCCTACTGGCCGGCCAGGCGCACCAAGAGCTTGAGCCGCTCCACGCGCTTGCGCTCGTCGATATCCAGCTTTTCGAAGCGATCCTTCAGGCCGTCGACGTAGTAGCCGAGCAGCATGTGATCGAACTCGTCGAGCTTGCTCACGACGTCTTCGAACGAGGCCAGGGTTACTGCGTTCATCACCAGCCGCCCCGAAAGGTGCAATTCCACGACGTAGTCGGCCCACAGCGCTTGCTTGGTCCAGCGCGCGAGGGTCAGGGCGTGGTGCGATGCCGAGGCAGCGACGTCCGCCGGCACCGAGAGCCCGGAGTTGGCACCCTTGAGGATGCGCTTGAGGTGGCCCGACAGTACTTGAGCCGCCTCCTCCAAGTTGCCGGCGGCGGCCAGGCGATCGGCCAAGCCGCCGATCATCTTCAGCGCGTCGGCGCGCGCGGTCGACGGCATGAGCTCGGGCCGGCTCGGAACGCTGAGCGGCAGACTGCCTTTGCCCGGTATCGTTTGCTTCCGCTGCGGCGCCAGCTCGTACGGCGTCGGCGACGACGAGACCATGCGGGCGGCGCGCACGCGCATCAAGCTCGAGTCGCGGCTCTCGAAGAGCGACAGCTCGGAGGTGCCGATCAGAATGCGATCGCCTTCACGCAGCACGCAGCTATGGGTGACACGCAGGCCATTGACGTAAACGCCGTTGGTGCTGTGCAGATCCTCGACCACGACGCTCTCCTGCTGGACGCTCAGCCGCGCGTGCATGCGACTAACGAGCGTGTCGGGCAGGTTCACGTCGCATTCGGGCAGGCGCCCGATCAGCAGCGAACCGCTGTTGAGCTCGAGGTCTCCCTGCGGTGTGATCACCGTTACCGGGACAATCAGCTCGGGGCGCAGGCGCGTGTCCCGCGAGCGTTCTTCTGCTCTGCGTTCTGGCGCGGGAACCACGGGAGTAGCGACGGGCGTGTGGGACGGCACCATCACATGTTGCCTTGAAAAATGCCCGTGATCGACTCGAATCTTGCGGGGCCG
>DATDEV010000652.1:0-4073 GCA_036522995.1 Polyangiaceae bacterium | reverse complement strand
CTGGAACAGCGCGCCGGGCTTTGCGGTGACGAATTTTCGGCAAGCGGTGAATTGACGGGGCGTCGACCTCGAGCAGGCGGCCGTAGGTCTCGCCAGGCGCTCGCTTTCCGGCGCTCCGTCAGTATAGTCGCCGGGCATGGCGTCGCTGTCGCTTCCACCGCTGCGTCGGGTGTTGGCCTGGGCGGTGGAGCAGGGTATGGCCGTCCGCGGTCAACTGAGCGAAGCGCAAATAGCTGCCTTGGAGCGCGCGTTTGCCGGTACGGAGCCGTGGAGCTTCGAGCACTACACGGGGCTGCGCGTCTTCGCTTACGCGATGGCGCGCCTGAACCTGCCGGACATACCCGCTATTCTGAGCTTTGGAGACATGCTGCAGGCGCTCGACGAGCTGCGGGCAGCCACGCTCACGCCGTGGCCGACTCATGAGTCCGTCACGGAGAGCACCTTCAGCGAGCTGGGCTATGCGTCCACGTCGGCGGCCATCACGCGTGTGCGCGACGAAAACACAGCTGCTTGGCGAGAGCACGGGGTCAATAACAGGCAGCTGCTCCTGCGGGGCTCCGAGCACGCCGCAGGGCCGCGCGCCGTCGTGATCGGCGCTGGCAAGCTGTACGACATTCCACTGCGCAAGTTGGCAGAGCGCTTCGAGCAACTGCTGCTGGTCGACATCGACGCCGCCGCGTTGGCCGAAAGCGTCAAGCAGGTCGGCCTCGAGCCCAAGCTCCTCGCGCGGCTGTCGCTGGTCAAGGCCGACGTCACCGGCATTAACGACGTTTTTCTGGAGAGGGCTCATGCTGCCCTGGCCCTGACGCGCGAAGACGAGGTCTACGCGGCGCTGCTCCGGCTTCTACACGACTATAGCGTAAACGATCCGCCCCGACTTTTTCCGGAGCTCGCAGCGCGGGAGCCGTTCGACTTTGCCTGCTCGTCGATGGTGCTGTCTCAGCTGGCGACGCCCCTCACGTTTTACGTGCAAGAGCGGTTCGCTGCGCTCTTTCCGGCGAGTGAGCGCCTGCAGGCCGACGAGTTTCAGGTCGCGCTCGGTCAGTTTACGCATCGCGTGCAGCAATCGCATGTCCGCTCGCTGCTGGCAGCCGCGCCCTGCATCGCGCTGAGCAGCGACATTACCGACCAATACACGGCCTTTGATCCGCGCGGCACGGTGCTGCGCGCAGCTGCACGGCTGCCGCTGATCGGCGCTCCAAGCTTGGACCAGCTGGTGCCGCGCCTGCAGGCACGCAGCGTGGTTACCGCCGAATGGGAGTGGCACCACCTCGTCCCCACTCGCAGCAAGCCCCAGGGTCGTACCGTGCAGGTGGCAGGCGTAGTCGCAGAACGCAGCTAATTCAGGCCGCAAACTACATCTGGCCCGTTCCACTCACCCCCGGGTCTAGTGCGGCGCTGCAGGAACTTTGAACGCCTGCTCGATCGCGTTGGAAAATTGGCGCATCCTCGGGCGTTTAGCGAATCGCTCGCTACACTTGAGCCTCCAACCCGGGTCGCGGGCGACTCCTACATGGCGAGGCTGCTCCGTCGATTCGATGACAGTTTCGCATTCCCAAGCGAATTGCTCATATGAAGACAAACACCGCCTTCCGCTCCCGACAGCACGCTGCGATCGCCGCCCTCGGCCTAATTGGCCTTTCCTCACTCGCCTGCACGGCTAACGTGGGCGGCAATGGCAGCCCCGGCGGGGGAGCGAGTATGCAAACCGGCGGCAGTGCCAACGCTGGCGGGGCTGCCACCGGCGGCGGCGGCGGCGGCGGCCCCGCTGCCCTCGAGCCGAGCGGCGGGCCCAAGCTGAGGGTCCTCACGCAGCTGGAGTACAAAAATTCGCTGACGGACTTGCTCGGGCCAATCAGCGCGAAGCTGGTCCTGCCGCCCGACACGTTCCTGGGCGGCTACACCTCAATCGGCGGAGCCGAGGTGGCGATCAACGCTTCGGCGGTCGAGCCCTACGAGACCGCGAGTCTTGCGGCCGTGGGCGAGGTCTTTGCAGACGCGACCCGCTGGCAGACGCTCGTGGGCTGCCAACCGCAAACCGATCTGAGCGACCCGTGCGTCGTCACCTTCGTTCAAAGCCTTGGCAAGCGAGCTTTCCGGCGCGACTTGACCGATGCCGAGGTTCAGCAATGGTTGAAGGTGGGCAAAGACGCGGCCCAACTGCCGGGGTCTAGCGCCAAAATTGGCTTGGCCACCATCGTCTCCGGTCTCTTGCAGTCTCCGTACTTCCTGTATCGCATCGAAACCAACCAGCTCGACGTCGCGAGCGGTCGCCTCAAGTACGACGGCGGGTCGATGGCGACGCGCTTGGCTTTCCTGCTCACCGGCCATCCCCCGAGCAACGCTTTGCTCGCGGCGGCCGCAGCCGGCCAACTCGACACCGCCGATGGCGTGAAGACAGCCGCTGCCCCACTGCTGAATGACCCCAACGCCGTCGAGCGCATGGCGGCATTCTTCAGCGAATACACCCAATCCAGCATCATCCTGGGCGCTCAAAAAAGCGCGGCGCTGTTTCCCAACTACAACGCTGCCCTGCAGGGCTCGATGTTTCAGGCTACGGAGCTCTTCATCAAGAACATCGTGCTCGCGCCGACCGCCGACGTCCGCTCGATCTTCGATAGCGATCAGACCTTCGTGGATGCGAACCTGGCTCCTATCTACGGCGTCGCTGCCCCGGCCTCGGGCTTCATGCAGATCAAGCTCACTGCGGAGGCGGCTCGCGCCGGCATCTTCGGTCAGGCCGGAGTGGTCGCGGGCCACTCGCAACCCGACCGCTCTTCGCCCACCCGCCGCGGCGTGTTCCTTTTGGAGACCTTTCTCTGCACGAAGCCGCCAGATCCTCCCGCGGGCACGGACACCACGTTGGACCACGACCCCACCAAGACACAGCGCGAGCAGCTGGAACTACACCGTAAGAACCCGGTCTGCGCTGGCTGCCATAAGCTGTTCGATCCGCTCGGCATGGGGTTGGAGCACTTGGATCCGATCGGGCAATATCGCGCCACCGAGAACGGCCTAGCCATCGACGCCACCGGAGCGCTCGACGAGATTGCGTTCGACGGCGCGGCGCAGCTCGGCGCCGCGTTCCGCCAGAGCGCACGCGCCATGACCTGCATGATGAGTAACTTCTACCGCAGCGCCAATGGGCGCCTGGATGCTGCCCCGGACTCTGCGGAAATCGACAAGCTCACGCAGACTCTGACCGCGAAGGGCTACGTCTGGCGCGACCTGGTCACCGAGTTCATCGCCAGCGATGCTTTCCGTTCCGCACCCGCGGCGGCCGTCACAGCGGGGAATCCGTAATCATGAGCCTTCTAAAACAACTCAGGGTCTCTCGGCGTTTTGCGCTGCGCGGTGCGCTCGGCGGCATCGGTGTTGCCATGTGGCTGCCCGTGCTCGACGCCATGTGCAACAACAACGGCACGGCGTTCGCCGCGGGTGAGGCATTGCCGACGTCGTTCGGAATCTGGTTTTGGGGCAATGGTATCCACACCGACCAGTGGACTCCGGCAGCGACCGGCAGTGGCGATGCTTGGCAGCTCCCTGCGGCTCTACAAGACTTTGCTACCGTCAAGGACTCGGTGAGCCTGGTGACCGGGCTGGACATGATGGACGCCAAGTTCAAAGGCCACGGCTGGGGCGTAGCCTACGTGCTTGCCGGTGGTGACGGCAACGCCTGTACGGTGACGGACGATCTCGCCAACTTGGGGAACCATCAGTTCGAGACCGGACAGCAAACGCAATACGTGCCAACCCTCGACCAGGTGGTCGCCGACGCACTCCACACGACCGAGCCGTACAAGTCGTTCGAGACGGGCATGGTCCCCTTCATCATCGACACCGACAACATCGCCATGGGCACCGTCGGCGCCAACCTGGCGCACCGCGGTCCCAACGACTTTTTGCCACCCAAGCGGGAGCCGCAAGAGATCTTCGATGCGTTGCTCAAGGTGGCCCCAAACGCGCCGGGCGGCGGCGGCGGCGGCGGCAGCAGCTCCACCGGTGTGCCCTCGGACATTTCATTCCGAACGCGCCGCAGTGTGCTGGACGCCGTGCTGGAGGACTGCAACCGC
>DATDEV010000651.1:0-3819 GCA_036522995.1 Polyangiaceae bacterium | reverse complement strand
GCACCTGCACGGAGGGCTGCTACGACGCGCACGGCAAGCTCTTCGTGCTCGGCAACACCTGGGACAGCTACGAAGCCCGCTGGGAAAAGCTGGCCCAAGCCGGCTGGGGCACCGACGCTCGCTTCACGCCAGAACGCATCGTGAACCTGGCCTTCAACGTGCCCGTGAAGGATTTGCCGATCGAGTTCTGGATCGACGACGTCGAGCTGATTGCCAAGTCGGCGCCAGCCCCGGCGAAGGCGGCTGCGCAGTAGAGATGCGCTGGCTGCTGCTGGTCCAGATCGGCCTACTGGTCGTCAGCCTGGGTTGCGGCAGCCCATCAGCGCGTGGCGCTGCCGAAGCGCCACGCGAGCTCGCACCGAGCGCCAAGTTGCTGCCGGCGCGCACCAGGCGCCTGACGAACCTCGAGCTCGAGCGAAGCCTGACCGCCTTCACCGGGCTGAAGCTGCCCATAGCAGCAGAGCTGCCGCCCGACGTTCGCCAGGAGGGCTACACGCCCAACGCCAACCAGGACGTGTCGGCAGCCTGGGCCACGCGCTACGCGAGCCTGGTGCGCGAGCTCTCCGAGCGTGCCGCGCGTGAGCGCCCCGAGCTTGCGCCGTGTCGCGAGCTGGAGCAGGCCGGCTGCCGTGCGCGTTTGACCAGTGAGCTCGGGCAGCGTGCTTTCCGTCGGCCGCTCAGCGCAGACGAACAGGGCGCGCTAGAGCAGCTATTGCTCGAGGTAGCGCGGGCGGGCGGCAGCGACGTGGCCGGGCGGGCGCTGCTGCTGCGGGCGCTGCTGGAATCGCCGAGCTTTTTGTACCTGAGCGAGCTGGGGGCGGGCGGCGCGCCCGGCGGCCGGCTGCGGCTGACTGACTTCGAGCTGGCCTCCGGGCTTTCCTTCACGCTGCGCGGGGGGCCGCCCGACTCGGAACTGCTGCGCGCTGCACGAGCGGGCGAGCTCGGTGACGGCGCCGCGCGCATCCGGCAAGCGCGCCGCCTGCTGAGCCTGCCCGACACGCGCCATCAATTTCGACGCTTTGCGCTCGAATGGCTCGAGGTCGACGGGCTGGCCCAGACCGCCAAGAGCAGCCAGCTGTTTCCCGACTACGACGCGCTCAAGCCGTTCATGCTCAGCGAGACCGAAGACTACGTGGACGAGGTGATGGTCAACGGCGGCGCTTCGATCGGCTCGCTGCTGGCCAGCGGCTTCGCCTCCGTGGGCCCCGAAATGGCGCGTTTCTACGGCCTCTCGACCTACGGCGCCCGCGCCTCGCTGGCGGGAACCGGTAGGCTGGGAGTGCTGCAGCAAGCGAGCTTCTTGGCAGCACACGCGCACGAAGACGTCACCAGCCCGGTCAAGCGCGGAGACTTCGTGATGCGCAAGCTGCTCTGCGAGCGCATCATGCGCCCGGGCGAGCTCGGCCTGGAGGTCGTGATGCCCAGGCCGGTTGCCACGGTCACCAATCGTGAGCTGCTGAGCCAGCACGCCTCCGACCCGGGTTGCGCCTCCTGCCACACGACACTCGACGCCATCGGTTTCAGCTTCGAGGGCTTCGATGCCATGGGCCGCGCCCAAAGCAGCGATCAGGGCAAACCCATCTCGACCAGCGTGAAGCTGCACCTACCGCCCGGCGCCGGCGCCGAGCGAGGCTTCGCTTCGAGCGAGGCGCTGACCCGCGGCTTGCTGGAAATGCCGGTGGTTTCCGAGTGCTTCGCGCGCCACGCCTTCCGTTACTTCAGCGCCCAAGCCGACCCAGCCGTCGAGGCATCCTTCCTCGCGCTGCGCGCGCAGCTACCGAGCGAGCGCCGTGATAGCCTGATCGAGGTGTTGCTCGCCTACGTCGGAAGCGACCTGTTTGCGCTGCGTGAGGTGCCGCGATGAGCGCGCTCTCGCGACGCCGCTTCTTGGCCGCGCTGGGCGTGACGGGGGCCTGGCTGGCGCGCGAAGCACCAGTGGCGGCAGCGCCCGCGCTGCCGGCCCAGGCATCGCCGCTGCGTTACGTGGGCGTCTACACGCCACACGGCCGTGCGCACGAGCTGTGGCAACCGCGCACCGGCTTCGACATCGCCTACGCGGGCTCGAGCCTGCAGCCGTTCGACGACGCCGCGAGCTATGGCCGGAGCTTCCGTGAGCGGCTGCTGGTCGTCGACGGCATCGATCTGAGCGCCGGCATCGAGGTGGGGACGACCGGGCACGACGGCTCGCGCGTGATCCTGACCGGCAGCGGCGCCGACGGAAAGAATGCTTCGCTCGACCAATTCTTGGCCATCGAGCAGGGGCTGGGGACCGACACGCCCCACACCAGCCTGGCGCTGGGCGTGGGCAACGACAGCACCGAGATCGCCTGGAACATCAGCTGGTCGCGCGGCGGAACTCCCGTCCCGAAATGGATCGACCCTTCGCGCGTCTACGCCGAGCTGTTCGGCAGCCCGCTCGGTGCCCGTCGGGAAGAGCTCGCCGAGCAGCGCCGGCTGGGCAAGAGCGTGCTCGACCGCGTGCGCGCCGACCTGGCGGGGCTGCAACGACGCGCGCCGCACAGCGAGCGCACCAAGCTGGAACAACACGCCACGGCGCTGCGCGAGATCGAGAAGCGGCTGGACCCGCCCCAGCGCAACTGCGCTTCGCCGGCGGCGCCGCCCGCCTTCGAGCGGTTGCGAGCCTACGGCGGCGGTGAGCCCTACTTCGACGCCATCACGAATCTGCAAGTCGATCTACTGGCGCGCGCCATCAGCTGCGACCTGACGCGCTTCGCCACGCTCTATTTGGCGGATCTCACGCGCAGCCGGCTGCTGCCGGACATGCCCGAGGACGTTCACTCCGAGGTGTCGCACCGTTACGACGCGCGGAGCGAAACCCATCCCGGCACGCCCGAAAGCTGGCGCAAGCTGGCGGTCCAGAACCACTACAGCTACTCCAAGGTCGCGCAGCTACTGCAGCGCCTCGAAGAAACGGGCGACCTGGACAGCACGCTGGTGCACGCTTCGAGCGACATGGGCGACCCCGCGCGCCACAGCTCGCGCCACGTCCCCACCCTGCTCTTCGCCGGCGCCCGCTTCGGGCTCCGCACGGGCCGCTACCTGGACTGTCGCCACGGTAAGGACCAGCAGCAAGGTGTGCCCAACAATCGCTTACTGGTCTCGCTGTGCCGACTGTTCGGTGCGGAAACGGAGCGCTTCGGCCACTCGAAGAACCCAGGCCTGCTCGTGGGCGCGCTGGACGGCCTCACTGCCTAGCCTTCGGCTACGGCACAGCCCCGTGGCCGTTTTGCCTGAACTTTTCCGGGGAAGCGCCGTTCGGGGCAGCAAGCGCCCATGCTCTGGAAAAGAACGCTGCCTCTTCCTCCCCCAGCCACCCCGGCGGGCGCTACTCGTGCGGCTTGAATTCGGGGGGCGCGGCCGAGCCCTCGCCGAAGAAATACTTCTCGCACTCGGTCATCCACAGTCGCTGCCCGGTTTCGCTCGTCAAATCCAAGCGATACTCGTTGATGAGCATTTTGGAATGCTCCAGCCAAGAGCGCCAGGCTTGAGCCGACACGCTGCCCAGAATGCGCTCCCCGAGCGGGCCGCGAAACGGCGCCTTCTCCAGTCCTTCCAGATCCTTGTCGAGCTTCACGCAATGCACGGTGGCAGCCATCGCGGCCGACTCTGACCGCGCGCGTGAGCTACGTCAAGGTGAGCAAACCTCGACTTGGGCGGTCTCGGAAGACAAGACCGCATCTCGCGACAAACCTCGGTAAGAACCGCACTACTCGAGACTAGACGTGCTCGGATAAGGCTGCTCTCGGTCTCGTGGGCGTTGTGGCCCGAACCCCAACGCGCTCGGGTACGGCTGCTCCA
>DATDEV010000650.1:0-7323 GCA_036522995.1 Polyangiaceae bacterium | reverse complement strand
AAAAATCAAGGAGCCGCAGAAAGCTTGTTTGGGGCAGGCCCAGTTTCGTTAGGGGCGAGGCAGCCCAGCTGGGCTGCCTGAGACACCTGAGACAAGGCCTAGCCCCACCCACGTTCAGGTCAGTAGGTTCAACGCTTGCGTGATGAGGATGGCGTTGATGAAGTCGATCAGGAACGCTCCCACGATGCCGACCGCGAAGAAGGCTTGCGGCGCGGGACCCGTGCGCCGCGTGATCTCGTTCATGCAAGCCATGGAGTTGGCGGTGGTGCCGAGCATGAACCCGCAGTAGCCGCCTGCCAGCACGGCAGACGTGTAGTTGCGACCCATCAGCCAGAACAGCACCGTCCAGGACAGCACGACAGTGAGCACCACCTGGCCGATCAGAATCACCAGCACCGGCACCGCCAGCTGCGTCAGGTGCCATAGCTCGAGCGTGAGCAACGCCATCACGATGAACAGCTCGAGCGAGACCTCGCCGATCTGCTCCATCTTGTGCTGGTCGATGCCGACGAACTGCAGCCAATCGTCCAGGTTGCGCAGCACGCCCGCGACGAGCATCGCTCCGATATAGGCCGGCAGCGTGAGGCCCCAGGCCTTGAACGCAGCGCTCACCAGCGAGCCCAGCGCCATCGCGATGCCCAGCATCAGGATGTGGTGCAGGTAGCTGCCGTGCTTTTCGCCCTGGCTGGCATCGACGCCGGTGACCAGCGACGAATTACTCTCGATCGTGGCGGGCTGGAGCCCATGACGCCGCACCAAGAAGCTGCCCACGAAGCCGCCGAGCAAGCCACTAACGACGATGCCGAACACCGCCGAGGCCAGACCCACGGCAGTGGCACCCTTCACCCCAGCGGCCTCGAACACCGGTCCGAAGGCGAGCGCAGTCGCGGGTCCGCCGGTGAGCGACACCGCGCCCGGGATCACGCCGAATAGCGCGGGCAGTCCGAAGGCTTTCGCGGCCGCCGCTCCCCAACCGATCTGCGCGAGCAGCCCGAGCACCGACACGCCCAGAAAGATCGCGACGCGGCGCCCACCGAGCTTGAGCAGTCGCAAGCTGGCACCCATGCCGATGGTCGTGAAGAACGCGACCATCAGCACCTCGCGCAGCACCAGCTCGAACTTCAGGTTCACGAAGCGGTCGCGCAGCAGCAGGCCGAGCGCGGCGTAGACCAGGCCGCCGAGCACCGCGCCCGGAATGCTCAGCCGCGTGAGCACCGGAAATAGCCGCTTGAGGCCGGCCCCGATGAGCAGCCCCAAGCAAGCCACCCCGAGCACCTGAATAGCCGTCAGCTCAACCGTGGGCGTCACTCATCCCACGCTACTACGCTTACGCCACGGCTCGACGCAATTGCCGAACCGTGTTGGCGCCCCCCAACCCTCGCACGACTCCCGAGCTCCCGATCTCCTGTAGATCTGGGAGCCGGACGGGGCCGTACAGGGGTTTACGTCTTGGCGTCGCCGCGCGCGAAGATGGAGGCGACGTAGTTGAGCACGTCGGTGGCGCTGACCTCGTTGTAGCCGAAATAGCGGATCAAGCGCGACTTGATGATGTCGATCTTTTCCTGCGTCTCGCGATCGACGACGGCGCTGACCAACGTCTTGAGCTTGATGCTGTCCTTCTGATCTTCGAACAGCTTGAGCTCGAGCGCGCGACGCAGTCGCTCGTTGGTCTGCCAGTCGAACTTCTTGCCCTCGACCGCCTTGGCGCCGATGAAGTTCATGATCTCACGCCGGAAGTCGTCCTTGCGGTTCTCCGGGATGTCGATCTTCTCTTCGATGCTGCGCATCAGCCGCTCGTCGGAGTCTTCGTCCTGGCCGGTGTACTTGTTCTTGACCTTCTCGCGCAGCGTGTAGGCCTTGATGTTGTCGATGTAGTTGGCGGCCAGCTTCGAAATCGCTTCTTCATCCGCGCTGATGGCGCGCTGGACCTCGTTCTTCACGATTTCTTCGTACTCGCGCTTCACCACGCCGATCAGGTCGCGGTAGCGCTTCTTGCCGTCTTCGCTGGTGATGAGCGAGTGGTGCGTGAGGCCCTTCTCAAGCTCGTTCAGAACCATGAACGGGTTGATGGTGCCCTCACCCGAATCGCTGACCAGGGCGTTGCTGATCTTGTCCTGCACGTAGCGCGGGCTGATGCCTTCCATACCCTCGCGCTTCGACTCCTTGCGCAGCTCCTTGACGGTGTCCTGCGTGTAGCCGGGCAGCACCTTGCCGTCGTACAGCTTCATCTTCTGCAGCAGGTGCAGGTTGTGCTTCTTCGGCTCTTCGAGCCGCGACAGCACTGCCCACATCGACGCCACCTCCAGCGTGTGCGGGGCGATGTGACGGCCGCGCACGCGCTCGTGGTTGAAGTCCTTCTCGTAGATGCGAATCTCGTCCGACAGGCGCGTGATGTACGGCACGTCGATCTTGATCGTGCGGTCGCGGAGCGCCTCCATGAACTCGTTGTTGAGCAGGCGCTTGTACTCGGCCTCGTTGGTGTGACCGATGATCACCTCGTCGATGTCGGTCTGCGCGAACTTCTTCGGCTTGATGCGGTGCTCTTGCGAAGCGCCGAGCAAGTCGTAGAGGAAGGCCACGTCGAGCTTGAGCACCTCGACGAACTCCACGATGCCGCGGTTGGCGATGTTGAACTCGCCGTCGAAGTTGAAGGCGCGCGGATCCGAGTCGGAGCCATACTCAGCGATCTTGCGGTAGTTGATGTCGCCGGTGAGCTCGGTCGAGTCCTGGTTCTTCTCGTCCTTGGGCTGGAAAGTACCGATGCCGATGCGATCCTTCTCCGACAGCACCAGGCGCTTCACGCGCACGTGGTTGTGGACGACCTTGCCCCAGTCGCCGTTGTACTTGAGCAGCAGGCCGTTGAAGATGAAGCGGCTGGCCGGGTCCATGTCGCCCTCGACCTTGACCCGGAACTTTTCGTTCGAAAGCCCCAGCTTGCCGATAGATTTCTCGCGCCATTCCTGCGGGATCAGCCGCAGCGGCTCTTCGTGCATCGGCGAGTCGAAGATGTCGGCCTCGCTGCTGGCCAGGCCCATGCCGGCCAGCCCGACCCACTTGAAGGTGAAGAGCGCCCCTTCGGGCGAGCCCGAGTAGCGCTCCAGACCCTTCTTGAGCAAGCGAGCGATGGTGCTCTTGCTGGAGCCGACGGGGCCGTGCAGCAAGATCACGCGGCGCTCCGGGCCGTAGCCTTCGGAGGCCGCCTTGAGCACGTTCATCAGGCGCATCAGCGGAATGTCGAGACCAAAGATCGCGTCTTTGCCCTCGTCGATCTCGTCGCGGAAGAAGTTGTAGCGGATGAGCTTCTTCTTGTTATCGATGTATTCTTCCGTGCCGTACGAGATGACCATGTCGTACACACGCTGGAACGCGTTGCGCGTGACCTGCGGTCGATCCCTCACGATGGTCAGGTACTCTTCGAACGTACCCTCCCACGCGAGGTCGCGGTAACGATCGTAGTCCTGCATGGCCGCGATTTGCGCGACCATGCTGGTGTCAGGCGGCGAAGCGAGCGTCTCCGTCATCTTGCGTCCTCATCTCCTTGAGCGGGCCGAGCAATCGGAAAACAAGCCTAGATTAAACCACACATTTGGGGTCCCGTCTCGGACGCCCCAACGCCTGCTCCTCAGCGGTAGCGAGAAAGCGCTGAAACCGCCACCGGCCAGGCGAGGCGCGGCCCGGAGACCGCCCGCAGGCCGATCGAGCAGCGCGCTAGCGAGCGCGTCGCGAGCAGCTCGGCGGAGCCGCCGAACGCGAGCGCCTCGGCGTCGCAGCTGGTGAGCGCGCGGTCACCCAGACCGAACAGTCCGACGAACGAGAGCTCGTCGGTGCGCGCGTCGAGCGTCGAAAAGATGGCCTCGAAAAACGCGCGCTGCGCCTGCTCGGACTCTTCGGTCTCCGCTACTCGTGGAAAACCCGCCTCGAACAGGGCCAGCGGCAGGCGACGGCCCTCCACCTCCGGCAACAGGTCGAGCGCCGCCGAGAGCTCGTCGGCCGCCGCCTCGGGGTCCTTGAGCGAGCCATCCCCGTGAAGCGGATCGTAGGTCGCCACGATCTCGTCGCCCTGCTGCAGCGCGCGCACTTCGGCCAGCGTAGCTGCCGAGCTTGCAAAAGCCTCGAGCGTGACCGCGACGCCCACGGCGAGGCCGGGCAGCGCGGCGGACTGGGCACGCGCTACGGCGTGCTCCATGAGCTCGTTCAGGCGCGCGCTCTCGTCGACCGACGCGGTGGCCAGGTAGCGATCGACCTCGTAGCCGAAGCACAGGTGCGACAGCGCGTCGCCGTAGCGTGCCAGCAGCTCGTCGATGGTGCGCTCGACGGCGGCCGCTGCCTCTCCGACGTCCAAGTCGCCCGACAGCGGCCAAGCCGGCAGCGTGCGATCGACGATGCCGAGGCACAGCGCGATCTTTTTGCCTTGCTCGCGATATGGCCCGGTGATCGCATCCAAGCGAGCCAAGCTAGAGGCGCGCACGCTGCCCGTGGAGGTGCTGAGCTCGTTCCACGGCACGTAGATCGGCAGCGTGCCCGAGCCCGCCGCTAGCGCCGACACACCGGCGAGCACGGCATCGGCATCGGTTCCGTCGCCTTCACTGCCGAAAGTGGGCCACAGGCCGAGCTCGGCCGTCGGCGGCGCCCCGCTGGACGAAATCGCATCGCCGGCCTGACCCTCGCCGCCATGACCGGCCGCACTGTCATTGCCGCCCTGGCCTCCTTCGGCCGAGCCCAAGCCGCCGGCTGAGACGGTAGGACCGGGCGCAGCGTCTTCGACACGGGTGCAAGCCGCGAAGACACCCGCGAGCCACGCACCCAGGAAGGCAAAACGCCAGAACACCACCGAGGGGCAGAATAGCCCAAAAATTGGAGCGGTTCGATCAATGTGACTTTTGCAGGGCGGGGGCGCCATGGGAGCGCAACGCGGCGAAGACAGCGCTAGGATGCCGATCCGCACAAATGACCTTCGCGAACGAGCCCACTCGTCCCTCGGTGAGCGTCCCCGCGAGCATCCCGGTCGCCACGCAGCCGCCTCGACCCGACGACCCGTCGCTCTACATCAACCGCGAGCTGTCCTGGCTGGAGTTCAACGCGCGGGTGCTGGCCGAGGCCGCTAGCAGCCAGGTGCCGCTCTACGAGCGTGCGAAATTCTTGGCGATTTTTGCGTCCAACCTGGACGAGTTCTTCATGGTGCGCGCGGCCGGGCTCCAGGCGCAGCTGTCCGGTGAGATCGAGGAGTCGACGGCCGACGGCATGACCCCGCAGCGCCAGCTGGCCGCGATCGCGGCGCGAGCCCAGGAGCTGACGGCGGAGCAGTACCGGATCTGGAACGGCCTGCGCCCGGAGCTCGCGAAAGAGGGCGTGGCGCTGGTCTCGGCCAGTGAGCTCAGCGCCAAGGAGCAGGCGATCCTCGACGAGTACTTCACCAAAGAGATCTTCCCGGCGCTGACGCCGATCGCGATCGACCCGGTGCACCCGTTTCCCCACGTGCGCAACAAGAGCATCAACGTGGGCATGATCTTCGAGAAGCGCCCGTACTCGAACGAGCCTTCGTTCGGTTTGGTGCAGGTGCCGCAGATGATTCCGCGCCTGATCCGCGTGCCGCTGGAGGGCGCACGGCGCGCCTTCGTTGCCATCGAAGAGCTGATCCTGCGTCACACCAAGCTGATTTTTCCTCAGCTGCGCGTGACGGGCCAGTATGCGTTTCGGGTCACGCGAAACTTCGACATGCAGGTCGACGACGAGGAGGCGGAGGATCTGCTGCGCTCGCTGCAGGCCGAGCTGCGCCGGCGTGAGCGAGGCAACGCCGTGCGCCTGGAAGTGAGCGGCAGCGCACCGCAAGACTCGCTCAACTGGCTGTGCCGCGCGCTAGCGCTCGATCCACAGCGCGACGTGTACATGGTCGACGGCCCGCTGTTCCTGGGCGACATGACCGTGCTCAGCGCCGGCGACGAACGGCGTCACTTGCGCGACGAAGCCTTCGTGCCGCAGTACGTGCCGCCTTTTCGCGACGCCGACGATTTCTTCGAGACGATTTCGGCGCGCGACGTGCTGCTACACCATCCCTACGAGTCGTTCGAGGCGGTGATCGATTTCTTGTCGCAGGCCGCGGAGGATCCGCGCGTGCTGGCCATCAAGCAGACGCTGTACCGCACCGGCGGCGAGTCACCGTTGGTGCGCGCACTGCAGCGGGCAGCGGAGCTGGGCAAGCAGGTGACGGCGCTGGTCGAGCTTAAAGCGCGCTTCGACGAGGAGAGCAACATCGCGTGGGCGCGACAGCTCGAGCGCTCGGGCGTGAACGTAATGTACGGGCTACTTGGCTTCAAGACTCACGCCAAGGTGCTGATGGTGGTGCGGCGCGAGCGCGACGGCTTGCGTCGCTACGTGCACCTTGCCACCGGCAACTACAACCAGCAGACGGCGCGGCTGTACGAGGACATTTCGCTGTTCACGGCGCGTGAGGACATCGCCGAGGACGCGACGGCGTTCTTCAACATGCTCACCGGCTACAGCGCGCCGGCGCGCTGGAATCGGCTGATCGTCTCGCCGCTAGGTCTGCACGAGGCGGTGCTGGGGCTGATCAACCGCGAAGCCGAGCACGCCAAGGCGGGGCGTCCGGCCGGCATCGTGGCCAAGCTCAACTCGCTGGTGGATGCCGACGTGATCGCGGCGCTGTACCTGGCGTCGCAGGCCGGCGTGAAGATCGACCTGCTGGTACGCGGCATTTGCTGCTTGCGCGCGGGCCTCGGCGGCGTGAGCGACAACATCCGCGTGCACACCGTGATCGATCGCTTTCTGGAGCACGCGCGCATCTTTCATTTCAAGAATGGCGGCGTCGACGAGGTGTTCTGCTCGAGCGCCGATTGGATGCCGCGCAACTTCCGGCGCCGGGTCGAGGTGATGTTTCCGATCATGGACGAGGCGCTGAAGCAGCGCGTGATCGACGAGATCCTGGGCACCATGCGGCGCGACAAGTGCAAGGGCTGGCTGCTGCGCCCCGACGGGCAGTACGAGCGCCTGAGCGAGGAGGGCGGGCTACGCAGTCAGCAGCGCTTCATGGAGCTTGCGCGCGAACGCGCCCGCGAGCAGGAGCCGATCCGCGGCCTGGCCTCGAAACCGCTCACGCTGCCGCCGCCGCCCATCGAACGGCTGCGTCGCCACGCCGAAAAGAAGCGCAAAAAGCGTCGCCGCGACGAGTGACGTCGCCGCCCGGCATCGTAAGTCTCCCAGATTTCACAGGGAGATCGGGAGATCGGGAACACCCACGCCTTTACAAGCGGCTGATGTCGCCTATGCGACTTGCTGTGCGCGAGGGTTCCGCCTCGCTCATTCATT